>JACSRG010000259.1 GCA_014879865.1 Anaerolinea sp. | reverse complement strand
CCCCGAATTCAGGGAGGGGCGCAAACACGAGTCTGCTTGCGCCTTCTGGCAACCTCCGGTTGCACCGAATTACGGGGGAAGTGCCAAGCGCAGCTTGGATGGGAAGGGGGTTTCGTTAACTTGGTGCATATAGGGCGCAGCGTACTGCGCCCCTCCATTACCACATATCGACGTTAACCCGCTGCGGTGGCTTCCTGCGTCACCTGCGGCGTGACATCACCCGCGCCGGGGGTGAAGGTCGGCGTCATCATCGGCACAGGCGTCGCATTCGCCCCGCCCATCTGACCCCCCATCATGCCGCCGACCATGCCGAGGAGCTGCTCATACGGCAGAATCGCGGCATCTTCCGGCGCGTCAATCGTCGGCACAGCGTCGTAACGGTAGTTGATCATCGCGGTCATGCTGACGTTGTTATCGCCCATGTCGCCAAGATCGAATTCCACGCTGATGCTGCTGGTCAAACCGGTTGCCGTGTCGATCTGCTGACGCACGAGGAAACGCGAGTTCTGGAACATCTGCTGCAACTGCTCATCGCTCATGCCTTGCCCCATCGCACCCGCTTGATCGTTCATCTGCCCGCGCATCATTTCCTGCATGGCGGGGTCAGCCATGAACCCGGCGAGGTCGAAAGTCGTCTCGAACGTTGCGAGAGCTCCTGCGCCATCGTCCGTGCGTGTGATCGACACATACTGCCCCATCCGATTCGGGTCGCTCAACTGCGCCAGCAGCATCGGATCGACGCCGCCGGTCATCATGCCGCCCATGCCGCTCAGTTCTGATAGGAAGTTGGGGTTCTGCTCGATCAGCGCGCCGAGCAAGCTGGCGATGTCCAAGCCGCCCCATCCGCTGAGCGACGGATCGTTGATGATCGGCTGGAGTTCGTCAAAGTTGATGTAACCCACGCCATCCACCAAGCGCAGTTCGAGCGTGAGGGTAGTCGGCGCATCGCTCCCCTCCATCATGTCGGCAGGCAGCGTGATCGTGAGAATCAAGTTGGCGTTGAAGTCGCGCAGCGCGGTGACTGCATGGTCCATGCTGCCGACAGCGCTGCTGTCTGCCGCCGTCATGCCGCCAAGATCGAGCAGACCGGAGTACGCGCCGCTCCCCACAATGCTGATCGGGACGGTTTGATCGCCATCCATCGCCTGTACATCGACAAACAGATCAAACGCCGCCGCCGTAACGTTCTCTCCTGCCATCTGCGCCTGTTCGAGCAGAGCGCAGTCTTCCGCGCCCAGATCGCCGCAAAACACGGTGTCCATCGTCCCGCCGTCTTGCGCCAGCGTTGCGGTGCTTACCACTCCGCTGATTGTCAGCACCAGCAGCAGCAGAATCCATTTACGCATGTGTAACTCCTTAGCTAGATTACCGCTGGCATTATAGTCCCCGCACTTTAATATCAACTTTAATGAATGATGAAAGTCCTATCTTTCCCATGTGATTTGGCAAGCCGGATATACTCTGAACGAAAAATACCGACCATGTCGGGGCAAGCCCCTACAATCGAAGATCGGTCAGTTATTGCAATAATTTCCGTTAGTATAAATCCGCAGGGGGAGAGGGAATCATGGGATCGTTTTCGGGCAAGCACTGGATCGTCACCGGAGGGGGCAGCGGCATGGGGCTGGCGACCGCCACCCTGCTCACCAAGCTCGGCGCGCAGGTCGCGCTGTGGGATGTCAATGACGCCTGTCTCGGCTGTGCTGAAGCGATGGGCGCGCTCGGCGTCGTCGTGGACGTGACGCAGCCGGAAAGCGTCGCCGCCGCGCTCGCGCAGACCATCGCCGCGTTCGGCAAAATCGACGGCGTGCTCAACGCCGCCGGGATCATGCGGACGGGGCTGCTCGAAGCTATCGATCCGGCGATTCAGAAACGCATCGTCGAAATCAACCTCGGCGGCTCGGTGATCGTCGCGCACGCCGTCATCCCCTACCTCAAACAAACACGCGGATCGCTGATCTTCTTCGGCTCGGTCGCCGCGTTCTACGGCACGCCGGAATTCGCCACTTACGCCGCGACCAAAGCGGGCGTCCTCAGCCTCGCGCAGGCGCTCCGCGTCGAACTGGATGCCGCCGGGGTGCATGTCGGCATATTTAACCCGCACTTCGTCAACACGCCGATGATGACCGACAATCACAACAGCGAAGCGACTTTAGCGCGCAGCAAGTCGATCTTCGTCACACAGCACGAGCCGGACGACATGGCAAAGGCAATTGTTCATGGAGTCGCCGCGCGCCGCTTCATGATTGTGCCGTCATGGCGCGAACGGCTGATTTACGCGCTCAGCCGCTACGCCGAGTTCGGCGGGCACATGCTGATGAAGATGAATTGGAAGGGCTAACGCTTAGGCGTCCTCATCCTCGTCGCGGTCTTGCGTCCCGCTGAGGTAGCCGGACATCCATTTCAGCACATCGACGGCGCTGTGCGGCTGCTGCTCGCCCGTCATCAACTGGCGATCTACGTCCTCGCCGCGCCGGATCAAGTTGGCTTTGCTGCGGTATTCCGCCATCTCGCTGATGACCGCCGCCAGTTCCTTGAAGTGACTCGCCAGCAGTTGGCGCTCATCCAGCGGCAGTTCGGCGGCGCGGTCGTCGAGTTCGGCGCGCACCGTCGCCGGGTCGAAGGCTGCCGGACGGCGCGGTGACGGATCAAACGACTCCGACAGCGATTGCAGCAGGTCAAATGCCGTGCGGACGTGTTCCGCGAATTCGCTCAGCGTGCGCTTGCCGAGCATCCGCCGGAACGCCGATACCGCGCCGAGGATACTGCGCAGATCGTCCAGCGGGCGTTTGCTGCCTTCTCCCTGCATCTCGACCAGCGCGCGATCCAGCCGCCCCAAGCGCGCGGGCGGTTGTTCGCGGGCGAAGTCACGCCACCACGCGACCACCTGCTGCCGGGCGGGGATGCTCCAGTGCAGCAGCTCGAACAATTCGTCCAGCGTGGTGACGAGATCATCCTCATCTTCGATACTTTCGAGTTCCGCCGTCAAACGGCGAAGCGTAGCGCGGATGATCGGCTCGTCGCGCATCTCCGACGCCGCGCTGAGCAGCCGCCAGAGCGTATCCATGCTGATTTTGATCGGCTGGCGAATGAGCTTGAAGAACACATCATCCCGTTGATCGCGCAGCGCCAGCATGAGCAGCGTATCGACCGCCGCCTGATTCAGCCATACGGGCTGCTGATCGGTCAGCGCGGCAATCACTTTATCCGGCGAATACGGCGTCGGGACGTTACACTGCACGTTCCCCGCGTAGTATTTCCAGAGCTGTTCGACCGCCGAGGGCGTGAACAACTCACCCGCTTTGCTGAATGCGCCGCGCGCCAGCACCACGACAAACACCTCTGCCCCGTACTGCGTCAAAATCGCCATCGGGTCGCCGTCGGCTTCGCGCAGCGCGCGACCGAGCGCGTTGGGCAGTGCCCGCAGCAGCGACTCGTCGCTGAGCAGCGTTTCGAGCGCCGCCGCATCCCGCCGGATCGCCAGCAGGAGCAGCCCCTTCGCCAGTTCAGAATCGCGCCGCGCGCGTTCCTGCGCCGCGAGGATGCCATTATGCAGGATTTCGCCCAGTCCATAATTGACCGGTTCGCGGGCGATCAAGCGCAGCCAGTTAAGCACGGTTTCGGCGTCCCCGTCGAGGATCGCCACCCGCAGCGACGCCAACGCCGCCGCCCGCAGCCGGAAACGCCAGCGTTCATCGGCATCGACTGCTGCCCGCGCCCGCGTGAAGGCGTAGACCGCGTCCGGTTGGCTCGTCAGATCGCGGTTCAGCCGCACGCTGAGCGATTCATCCAGCGCCGGATCGACATCCATCAGCCGCGTGACGATCAGCGCGGCGTCGGTGTCGCGCTGTTCGAGCGCATAGCGCAGCAGTTGATCGGCGTAGGCGCGGCGGATGTCGCCATCCGGCGGCACATCGTGCAGCACGGTCTTGAGCGCTTCGACAGGCAGTCGTTCACCCGCTTGAATGCGCGTATCCAGATCATGACGCTGCGCGGCGGCGGCAAGCATCGCCTGCAAACTGCGATCCGTCAGCGCCAGTTGGAACGAATCCATGTGATCAATCGCGTTGAGCAGCGCACCGATGTCGCCCGTCCACAGCGACAGCAAATGCCGGATGTACGGATGCGCGAAAGCATCGTCGCCGGGGATCGTCCGATCCGCCCAATCGCTGATCCAGCGCATGGTCGTGATCCCGCGCGTCGAGAAGACGACACGGGCGGGCGTCGGCGTCTTTTCGTGCCGCTGCGTCGAGAAGGTCAGATCGGGGCGGGAACGCGACGGCAGCAGCGCCAGCATCCCCTTGACGAATGCCAAGCGCGCGTTCGTGTCGCCGGGATAATCGGCGATCATCAAGCCGCGCTCGTGCAGCGCCGCGCCGAGCCAGCCCATCACGCGGCGAAAATCGTTCTGCGCCGCGTCGTGATACAGCCGCTCGAAGTACGTGCGCCGTTCCCGCGCTGACCACGCGCCCAACGCGGACATCCGCAGCGGCGGCAGCGGACTGCGATCACGCGGCATGGGCAGGTCGAACAGCGCGACCAGCGGCGCGAGGTTGCCCGCGAGCACCGCCAGCGTCTCGCGCGGCACGATCACGTATTCGTAGACCGTCCCGCCGTCCGCACCATACGCGCACGCGACCAAGAATTGGTCACGCGGGATGGCGAACAGACCGTAAGCGCGCGCGCCGCCCTCTGCCGGTTGCAGTGATGTCGAACTACGCCACATTTCAGCTTCAGCAGCCGTGACTCCGGCACTGGTCAGCAGGCTGCCGTCTTCGGTGTAGCCAAAGCGTTCAAACGCAAGTGGTTGAACCACTACCGTACCCTTCGGATAAAATCGACACTCTGCAAACGGCGTTCGAGGAGATGGGTGATGTAACCCTGCTGGATGCGTTCCAGTTCGTCATGGACATCGGGCGGCACGGTCAGCGCCCGCACCTGACCATAGGGACTGCGCTGCATGTGCCGCATCAGCTTGAGCGTGGGCATGGCGATGGGCGTCGCCGCGCTGCCGCGTACGGCGTCTTTCGGGCAGACCGCGCCGCCTTCCACATAGCTGAAGTACTGGTCTTCTGCCTGAATCGTCTCCCCGCCGATCACGCAGCGCGACAATTCCGGGCGGTAGCCGACGATATCCAGCAGATGGATTTCAAAGTAGCGCACGGCGAGGCGTGGATCGGCGTCGTCACACAGACGCGCCAGCGTCTCGTCAAATAAAGTGAACAACCGGGATGCACCGTCTGCTTCATTCGACGACGTGAAGCGATCCAGCAGTTCGGCGCAGTAATTGGCATACGCGCCGCGCACCAAGTCTTCGCGCAGCGCCAGATACGGCGCGGTCATTTCGCTTTGCGCCACGATGTCGAGTTCGCGTCCGCGATGCAGCAGCATCTCGGCGCGGGTGAACAGCTCGACATGACCGGTCTTGTGGCTGGTCAGCTTGCGCGCGCCTTTGGCGATGGCTTCAAGCTTGCCATAGAGCGGTGTGAACAGGGTCAGCAAACGATCCGCTTCGCCGAGATCAAAACGCTTCAAGATAATCGCCGGAGTGCGATAGGAGCGTTCAGGGCGCGGCATGATCCAGATCGTTCGGGCTGAAACCGAGCGGGAGGAGTTTGGACAGCGAGTCGTCAAAGGTCACGCGACCGCCCACATCCGCGATGATGACGCGCAGATTGGGCGCAAATTCATAGAGCATCTGCCGGCACATGCCGCACGGCGATCCGGCATTGGCGGTCACGACGGCGATGGCGACGAAATCGCGCACGCCTTCGCTGACGGCTTTGACCAGCGCGACCCGTTCCGCGCAGATAGTCACCGGGAATGATGCATTTTCGATGTTGCAACCGTGATACAGTTTGCCATTCGCGCCGAGCAGCGCCGCCCCAACTGGATAATGCGAGTACGGGATGTAGGCATGTTGAGCAGCGAGGCGTGCTTGTTCGATTAGCTTGTATCTATCCACCGGAATATCGCTTCTTACACACGGAACAAGGTGCGTATTATAGCGCAGAATCCCAGCCCGACAACGCAGGTACGCTATAAGGCGCGTCCGGTGAGCAGTCCCGCGTAGCGCGAGAGGTCATAGAGCAGTTTCGCCCGCTCGTCCGGCGGAATCAGGCGCAGGACGATGCCGACCTGCGCCATGAGTTCGTTCTGCACGGCGAGGAAGCGTTCGCGCGCGGCGTCGGTCAGCACGACGTAGACCGAGCGGCGATCCCGTTCGTTGATCTCGCGCAGCACCAGCGGCGGGTCAAGGCTTTCCAGCCGTTTGACCAAGCCGGTCATGGTGGCATTGGTCAGGGCATGAAGCTGCGCCAGCCGCCCGATGGTCAGTTTGCCGTCGTGCTCGATCAGCGTCTTGACGACATAGAACTGCGGCGGCGTCAGGTCATGCGCCGCCAGCAGTTCAGACAGGCGCTTTTCGCCATCCAGCACAAGCTGGAACGCCAGCGCCCAGAATTGCAGCAAATCCCGCTCGAATTGCTGTTCGTCGTGTTGATCCACGCTCTGTGATTACCCCCGCAGTGCATCCCATACGTCAAGTTTGCCCTTGACGCGGCGGATCACCTCATTGGTATATTCGTCGGTATGCGCCTGCCCGCCCAAGTCGGACGTCTTGATGCCGTCGTTGATCGCCTCCATCGCGCCTTCGTAGATGGCGCGGCTGGCACGCGCGGCGGCGTCCGTCTTGACGTAGCGCAGCAGCGCCGCACCCGCGAGGATCATCGCCAGCGGGTTCGCGACATTCTTGCCTTGCAGCGAGGGCGCTGTGCCGTGCGGCGCTTCGGTGAGCACGGTCTTGACGTCGAAGTTCTCGTCCATCGACAGGATGACCGACTCCGCGCCTGCGATACTGCCGAACATCTTCAGCACCAAGTCGCTCAGGCTGTCGCCGTCACGGTTGAGCGCCGGGATCACCAGCGGATCGCCCGTCGTTTCCAGCAGCAGCGCGTAAGTCGCGTCGATCAACTGCGGGTCATAGGCGACATCCGGGTAGCGCGCGGCGGCGGCGTCCAGTTCCTCTTTGAAGATACCTTCATACACCACGCTGACGGTGTACTTGGGACCGCCGAAAACCTTCGCCCCGACGCGGCGCGCATAGCGGAAGGTGAATTCCGCCACCTGACGGCACACCCGCCGCGACAGCTTGCGCGTGCTGTAGGAGATTTCGTCCAAGCCTTCACCTTCGCGCCACTCCTTCGCGCCGTAGGCATCTTCGACCGCCATGCGCACCACCGAGATCGGCGCGTACACGCCCGCCAGCGGACGCACCGACGGGATACGCCGCCCGGTGCGCAAAATCACCTGCCCGTTGATCAGTTCGCGCAGCAGCGCGTTCGGGCTGCCCACGTCGTCGGGGTTGCCGGGGGTGATGGTCGCCGCCTTGATGCCCAGACCGCAGCGCGTCACGGCGGCGGCGGCTTCGTGCACGACTTCGTTTTTCGTGGCGCGGCGATTTTCGAGCGAAAGGTCGAAAAACTGGAAATCCAAGTCCAGTCGAATTACAGCAGGGTCGAGAACGCGCAGGGCTTCATCCAGCAGTTCCTGTCCGGTCTGATCGCCCTTCAAAATGGCAATAGTGGGTCTGCTCACGTCATGTCCTTACTTGCTTGGAGTTGCTTGCTTGATGTAGTATGCGTCATTTTAGAGCACAATACCCCGATTGAGTAGATTGCATGACGGGTTTTGCGCTATCATAGCGGCAGTCTTGCAGCATGGTAAAGGAACTTCCTGTGAGAAAACTACTTTTGCTCGGCTCACTTCTGCTGATCGCGATCAGCAGTTTCGCGGTTCTTCCGGGCGCGGCACACATCTCGGCACAGACGAGCACCGGAACACCGGTCGCCACGACGACGGGTCCTAGCAACACCGTCGAAGCGTTCGTCGTCCTCTGTCAGGATGTCGCCGTCGTCAACTTCAGCGGCACAATGCTCGTCGGCTACGACATCTTCTATCAAGTGTTTGGCGGTCCCAATGGCACGGGGACGGCATTCACGGGCGTGCGGCAGGTCGCCGCCGCCGGGAACTTCGATGTCAACGAACGTCTCGCCTATAACAGCGGTTCGACGTTGGCGACCGGCGCGACCGGCAGCATCCGGGCGTTTGTCGCGCGCGAAAGCAACAGCAGCAGCATCGATTTTGAGTTCACGGTCAACGATTTTCAGGACGGCTGCACCGACGCCAACACGACGCAGCCCGGCACGACTACCGTCAGCGTAGACACGACCAGCGGCGCATCGGCTGCCCCGACGACCCGCCGCCCCGGTTTCACGACGAGCCTGTTCGCCCCCAACGGCGCGCTGCTCAACCCGAATCTCCAGCCCGAAGCCGATGTGGTGGTCGGCGCGCGTCCGAGCGCTAATTTCCGGTCACAAACACCCGGTCTGCTGTTCGCGGAATGTGACGAGTACCCGCTGGCGCTGCCGGGCGTGATCTACGACAACGACAACGTAGTGATCTACTGGTCGTGGTTCACCAGTACATTGGAGGAGATGAATGAGCATCTCGCCAACGCCAATTACTCGGTGACTGTCAACACGGCGCGGCTCAACGACGTGCAGCGTACCGAACCGGTGCTGCGCAGCGGCGATTACTGGATTTTCTACACCTATCGCGCGGGCAATTTGCGCCCCGGTCACTACGAAGTCGCCTATAACCTGACATGGAATCAGCCGGTCAACGACGGCTACGACGATTACGGTCCCGGCACGGCGAATCCGCGCGAAGGGGGCAACTGCAACTTCGACGTGACGCGCAACCCGTCGAACAGCAGCGTGGCGTATACGGATATGTTCTTCCCGACGGAGTATCCGGTACACAACATTTTCCCGAACGATTAGTATGTGGAGCGACGAAGCGGCGGGGCGATTCGGCGTTACGCTGACGCCGGAGCAATGCGTGGGATTCGACCTGTACGCGGCAGAATTGGCGGTCTGGAACACACACACGAACCTGACCGCCATCACCGCGCCGGATGAGGTGCGCGTCCGCCACTTTCTCGACTCGTTGAGCGTCGTCAACGCCGTCCCCATGCGCCCCGGTCTGCGGGTGATCGACGTGGGGACGGGCGCGGGCTTCCCCGGTTTGCCCCTGAAACTCGCGTTTCCCGATATTCACATGACGCTGGTCGATGCGACGGGCAAGAAGATCGCGTTTCTGGCGCACATGGCGGAATTGCTGCACCTGAAAAACGAAACGCTCGAACTCGTCCATGCCCGCGCCGAGGAGATCGGACACATGGCGGGTCAGCGCGCGACATATGACGCGGTGCTGGCGCGGGCGGTCGCGCGGCTGCCGAGTCTGCTCGAATACCTGCTGCCGCTGGCGAAGGTCGGCGGGGTGTGCATCGCCATGAAAGGCAAAACCGCGCACGAGGAAGCCGCCGACTCGAAGAAGGCGCTCGGCGTTCTGGGCGGCAAGCTGCGCGAGATCATCGACATCATGCTGCCGGGGGTCGAAGAGCCGCATCATCTGGTGGTGGTCGAAAAGGTCAAGCACACGCCGAACGATTATCCGCGCAAACCCGGCACACCGACGAGCAAACCCCTCATATAGCGGCATGTGGATCATCACCCCCAAACCGCCCTACGATTTCGCCAAGACGCTGCGCGGCGCGCGTTTCCTGTACGTCATGGGACGGGAACACGCAGGCACATTCCGCCGGGTGATCCGCGCCGGATCGGGCTTGGCGCTGCTGGAAGTCGCCGGAATCGGAACGGTCGAACAGCCCCGGATTCAGGCGCGGGTGCTGGCGACCTCCGGTCATGTAGACGAAAGCGCGCTGATCGCCAAAGCGCGGCGCATCGTCAACGCCGACTCCGACTTGACGCCCTTTTACGCTTACGCGAAAAACAATCCCGCGCTCGGCACGTTGATCGAACCGCTCTACGGGCTGCACACCTTCCAAGCCGATACCTTGTTCGAGGCGGTCGCGCTCACGGTGATCGAGCAGCAGATCACGCTCAAGATGGCGCAGACATCCGAACGCTGGCTGCTGGCATGGGCAAACGAGTCGATCCACTATGATGGCGTGACGTATTACACCTTCCCCGATCCGCTGATGCTGGCGGCGTGCAGCGTCGATGACCTGATCCCGATGAAAATCACAGGCATTCGCATCCGCGTGATCCTCGACATTGCCAAGCAGATCGCGGCGGGTGCGCTCGATCTCGAAGCGCTGCGCGATCAACCGCGTGCGGTGGTCTATCCGGCGCTGATGAGTCTGCGCGGGATCGGGCACTGGACGGCGGCATGGGCGATCACGCGGGCGCTCGGCGATTACATGCTCGTCGGGCGCGCCGATGTCGCTTTGCGGGCGGCGGTTAATCACTATTTCTACGGCTTGACCGGTCGGTGCGAACCGGAAACGCTCGAAACGACGTTCAACGCTTACGGCGACTTCGCCGGGGTCGCGGGTTATTACACACTCACGCGCTGGGCATTTGACCGTTACGCGCACCTGATCTAAATTTAATGACTGCAACCTCACTATGCGGGTAGAGACCTACCATGCTCACACTGACTGACGTTTCGCGCCAATTCGGCGGATTGCAAGCCCTCACCACCGTCAACATGTCCGTCCCGGCGGGCAAGGTCACCGGCTTGATCGGACCCAACGGCGCAGGCAAAACCACGCTCATCAACAATATCAGCGGGCTGGATCACCCGACGAGCGGGAAGATCACGTTTGCCGGCGAGGACATCACCACCGCACCGCCGCACCGCATCACGCGCCTTGGCATCGCCCGCACCTACCAGAACATCCGCCTGTTCGGTGAAATGACCGTCCTCGAAAACCTGCTCATCAGCCAGCACGCGCGCGGATCGGCGACGGCACTGGAGGCGATGATTTTCGCGCCGCGCTACCGACAGGAAGAACGTCGGCTGCGCGACACTGCCATGCACTTGCTCGAACGGTTCAACCTCGCGCATGAGGCGAAAACGCGCGCGGGCGCGCTCCCCTACGGTGATCAGCGCCGCTTGGAGATGGCGCGCGCGCTCGGCACGCAGCCCAAATTGATTCTGCTGGACGAGCCGACGGCGGGCATGAATCCGGTCGAGACGCACGAACTCGGCGCGCAGATTTTGCGCCTGAACGCCGAAGGCATCACCGTGCTGGTCATCGAACACGATATGTCGCTCATCCGGCAGGTGTGCGAACAAATCTACGTGCTGAACTTCGGGCAGATCATCGCGCATGGCACCTATGATGCGCTGCGCGGCGATCCCCGCGTCATCGAGGCGTATTTGGGCAAGGAGGACGAAAGTGGCGCTGCTTGAAGTCCACGACATTCACACCAGCTACGGCGCGATCAAGGCGCTGCGCGGGATTTCGCTGCACGTCGAACACGGGCAGGTCGTCAGCTTGATCGGCGCGAATGGCGCGGGCAAATCGACCGCCTTGAACACGATCAGCGGGATGCTGAAGCCCACCAGCGGGCGAATCACGTTTAGCGGGACGGACATCACCGGCTGGCGGGCGGATCGCGTCACGGGCTTGGGCTTGGTGCAAGTCCCCGAAGGGCGGCAGATCATCGCGCCGATGACGGTCTATGAAAACCTGCTGATCGGCGCGTACCGCCGCACCGACCGCGCCGCCGTTCAGCGTGATATCGATGGGATTTTCGCGCAGTTCCCGCGCCTGCACGAGCGCCGCGATCAGCGGGCGGGGTCGTTGAGCGGCGGCGAACAGCAGATGCTCGCCGTCGGGCGCGCGCTGATGATGCGTCCGCGCCTGCTCATGCTGGACGAGCCGAGCATGGGTCTCGCGCCGCTGCTGGTGAATCAGGTCTTCGAGATCATCAAGGGCATCCGCGATCAGGACATCCCGATCTTGCTAGTCGAGCAGAACGCGCGCAAGGCACTACAAATCGCCGATTATGCCTACGTGTTGGAACGCGGCGAGATCGTCGCGCAGGGATCGGGGGCGGCGCTGCGACAGGATACGGCGATCATTTCGGCGTATCTCGGCTGATGCGCAAACGCTAACGTGAAAAGCGTCCAGCCGTAAGGTATCATAAGTCTGGATCGACGGATGAGCCCCAGTTTGTGATGCTCCATGAGTGACCAGCCCAATATCGAAGATACGATTCCCAGCCGCAGCGGACGGGAAATTTACCAGCAGTTCACCGCGCCGGACGGCACGTTCGTCGTGTTGACGTACAACGACCTGTGGATGATGATCGTCTGCCAGTCTACGCTGGACGGCGATTGGACGCGCACCCGCCAAGCCTGCATGATCGTGACCGACCCGCTCAAGAAACGGGTCATCGCGGATCGCCTGTGGGCGCTCGAACAGCAGCTTGACGGTCTGCCTGCCATCCCGCCCGAAGTATTGTTGTTCAATTTGCATCGGGCGCACCGGTGGTTTAACGAACGTATGGTCAGCGAAAGCAAGCTGCGCTGACCGTCTTTCGCCCCGTTTTCCAAGTGACCCCTTGTGATTTTCTGTGATTTCAAGTTAAATCTATCATGATTGTCACAGTCAAATGTCACTAGGAAGACTCTCGCATCCTATTTATGATTGTTACAGTCCAGAGGAAAAAACGAAAGCAAATGCGACGACTACTTGCAGTGGTGGTTTTAACTGCCTTCACAGCCGGATTCGCGGGAGCGTGGTTGTACATGCAGTCACGCGCGCCACAGACGATTCAAATTCAGCTTTCCTCCAGTCCATTCCCGCTCGTCGTGGGACCGAACATCTTAGCGGTGCAGGTCACTGACGCCAGCGGCGCGCCTGTCGAAAATGCGACCGTCAGCGTCGAAGCGACACTGGCGATGGGCGGTCAGCTTCCCATGCACGGTACTGCCAGCCAAGCCGTCGATGGCTGGTATGACATCCCGATCACGATCCCCATGAAAGAGCGCTGGTACGTCACAGTGACGGCGGAAATCCCCGGCATGAGCGAACCGGTCACGGACTGGTTTACGACGTGGGTGTTCGCAATCCCACAGCAGAGCGTCAGCCTGCGCACGACCTACCAGAGCGAGTATGGGCTAGCCCGTGAGCGGGCGGAACACCCGGAGCAGTATTGGATCGTCATCCCGCCGGGGACAGCAGCGCAAATCCGCGAAGGTCACGGCGATGATATCATGCCCGCTGAAATCCGCATGTCAGTGGGCGGGGTGAATACGCTCGTCATCCAGAACAATGACATCGCCGATCACACGATTGGTCCGTTCTTCGTGCGGGCGGGCGAAACCCTTCGCCAGAAATTCACCACGCCGCAGATTTATCAGGGTGTATGCAGCACGCGGCACGACGGCGTCTTTGAAATCATTGTCGAGTGAGCACACTATGAACAGCAAATGGCTACTTCTGAGCGCGATCTGCGCGCTTGTCGCGGTGCTGACCGGGTGCGCGGGCAGCGCTGCTCCGGCTGCCACCCCGGAACGCCCGGCGTATGTCGATGAGCTAGTCGGCGCGGTCGTCGATCCGCCGCGTCAGCTTGCCGAATTCAACCTCGAATCGACCCATGGCGGCACGTTCCACCTGACCGATTACCGGGGTGATGTCATCCTGCTCTACTTCGGCTATCGAAGCTGCCCGGATTTCTGCCCGACGACCTTCGCCAACATGCGCCGCGTCTCGCAAGACCTCGGCGAACTCGCCGACCGGGTGCAGGTTATCTTCGTCACCGTCGACCCGGAGCGCGACACGCTCGATCTGCTCGGCTTATATACGCAGTCGTTCAACGAATCGTATATCGGGCTGCGCGGCGAGGGCGACACACTGCAAGCGGTCATGGATCAATTTGGCGTGGTGGCAACCAAACAACCGCTCGGCGATTCGCCGCTGGCATATCTCATGGATCACACCGCGACGGTGTTCCTGATCGATCCAGATGGTCGGCTGCAATCGCAGTACCTCTACGGCACCGACTACCGGGACATCGTTCATGATGTGCGCCTGATTCTCGAGGCATCACCACAGGCGTAAACACTTTACTCTCTGCTGAAAGGATCGCTTCACATGAAAATCAAAGCTCTTCTGCTCGTTCTCGTCGTTCTCACGCTATTTGCGTCGTTCCCGGTTCTGGCGGATACCTCCGCCCATGAAGGCGAATGTCACACCGCCGTGTCCCTGTACAACGGTTGGGCGCGGGCGACCGTCGAAGGCGCGCCCAATGGCGCGGCGTTCGGGCTGCTCGTCAACCTGACCGACGAAGCAGATACGCTCGTCAGCGCGGCGACCGACGCGGCAGAAGTTGTCGAACTGCACGAAATGGTCATGGAAGGCGATGTCATGCAGATGCGCCCGCTCGAAGGCGGCTTCCCCGTCCCGGCAGCCGGGTTCACCGAACTGAAACCGGGTGGCTACCACATCATGCTCATCGGCTTGACTCGCGTCCTCGAAGCCGGTTCGATGCTCGACCTCACGCTGACGTTTGAACACGCGGGTGAAGTCATGGTCACGATCCCCGTGCGCGACATGGACGCGATGGAAGGCATGGGCGGCGGCATGGACATGGGCGATATGGCTGCCACCGAAGAACCGATGCACATGGAAGGCGAAGAAGACCCGTGCGCAGGCGTAATGGTGCTCGATCCGTGGGCGCGTCCGGCGGGCGCGGCACAGCCGAACGGCGGCGCGTTTGCCCTGCTGGTGAATCCGAGCAGCATGGATGATCATCTGGTCAGCGCCGTCTCCGATGTGGCGCAAGTCGTCGAACTGCACGAAATGGTCATGAACGGCGACGTGATGCAGATGCGCCCGCTTGAAGGCGGTTTCCATATCCCGGCAGTCGGCGCGACCCAATTGATGCCCGGCGGCTATCACATCATGCTGATCGGCTTGACCCGCGAACTCGTGGTCGGCGAAACGTTCGAGGTTACGCTGACGTTTGAACACAGCGGCGAACAAACCGTCACATTCACTGTGCGCGAACCGATGGAAGAAGGCGGCGCGATGGGCGGCATGTAGATGAACAGACTGTAAGAAACTCTGGCTGTAACCGACATTTACGCCCCTGATTCGCTAGACTCCCTATCAACGGGATCAGTGAATCAGGGGCGTAGTGTTATGCAAGTTCATTCGGACGTACCGGATCGGCGCAAAGCGTTGATTATGGGGATCATCGGCGGGGTCGTCGCCGCGTATGTCATGCGCTGGTACACGCGCAAAGTCGTGCCGGTGATCGCGCCGCGCGCGCTGCGTGCCGCCTCGGTGAGCAGTCGTCCCGATCCACTGGAAGAACGGGCGCTCGTGCCGCGCCAGTACGAAGATGGCGAGTCGCCGTTCCAAGCCGCCGGTCGCATCGTTTACACCAAGCTGACCGGGAATGCGCCGCAATCCGAAGAAACGCGGGTACTGCTCGGCGATCTGGCGGAATGGGCAGCGTTGATCGGTGCAGGCGCAGGCTATGGCGGCACGCGCACGACCACGCGCGGGCGCGACATCGCGGGCGGGTTCTTCATGGGCATTCGCCTGTGGACAGCCGACGAACTCATGTCGCCGCTGCTCGGTTTGCGGGCGGGACCCACCCGCTACAGCCTCCACCAGCACATTGTGCTGCTGTCTGCGTACTGGGTGTACACCTTCGTCATGGCGAACCTGACGCGCGTGCTCTATCGCCTGCTGCCGTAACGTTCTAGCGTGCGCTCTTGGCGGTCTTAAACGCCGTGCGCGACTGCTTCACCGGGACTTCTTCCTGAATGCTGCTCAGGTAGCGCAGCGCCGCGTAACCTCCGGCAATCATGAAGGCGGCGTAGATCGGCGTCTGGAACGTATCAATCGGCGTGTTGGTCGCAAAGTATGCCCAGAACGTCGCGATGATCAGCGACAGCCCCATCGTGAACAGCTTGACCAGCAGCACGCCCGCGAAGGCAAAGCCCCACGTCTGCCGCCGCCACACGAGATACGCGGTCACCAGACACGCCGGAATGACGAACGACAGGTCAATCACGTTGACGGTGACAATCGCATTGGGCTGCGTCCGCATGACCGGATCGGTCAGGAAGGCGATCCACGGCGGCAGCAGGATCGCCGGGATGGCAAGCACGATGGCGATCAAGCGCGCGGGCATGGTCG
>JACSRG010000834.1 GCA_014879865.1 Anaerolinea sp. | reverse complement strand
GGACTGTATACAACCTTAAAGCGCAGAATCAGAAAATCTTCGATAATAAGCTCTGGTAGAAAATTATCACCGGAGACAACAATATGTCCAAACAACGGCTGATCGCTTGGTCAGCACTTCTGCTCTGCATGCTTCTGATCAGCCTCGGCAGCTTGACCGCACCAACGGCGGCGCAGGAAGTCCCTGACCGCGAAAGCGTCCGCAATGCCGTGCGTGTAACCATCGGCGCACGCGACGATAACTGGGTCTACTACACCCCCGATAACCCCGACTTCAACCGCGTCCTCGCCGTGCTGAACCGCGCAATCCCGATCTACGAACAGATCACCGGCATCACATGGGCACGCCGCGTCGTCGTCGTGTATATGGGCAGCGGCGGCGCATTAGTGCTTGGGCGCATTCTGGACAGCCGCGACGCCTACGTGACGCGCCGCGAACCTCGGGTCTTGTTCGCCACCGATCCCATGAACTGCCACATTCGCATCTATGCCGGATGGGAGACGATCCCGAATTTCGAGGCGGTCGTCGCGCGGCAGTTCTTCCACTGCTTCCAGATGGAAACCGGAGCGGCGCAGATCGGCGATTTCTCCGAGGTGGTGTTCAATTTCTGGTGGCTGCAAGGGACAGCGGAATGGGCAGCCTCGCGCGTCTACCCGGAACTGTATCCGCAGGATTACCATATCGGCTTCTTCGATCCGCGTCAGGATATTCGGCGCGCGCGCTATGATGCCTATTTCTTCTGGGAGTTCATGTCATCGCCGCGCGGGTTGGGCAGCGACGCGAATGTGACGGCTCAAATGAACCTGCTGCGTGAAGATGGCGTTTTCCCGCTCTCCTTCAACACGAATCCGGTCGATCTGTTTCAGAACTGGGCGCAAGTGCTGCTGGATCGCCAGCTTCCCAACCCGCCGATCCTCGACCTGACCAACATTGATCGCGCGGCGGGCAAAAACGGATCGATTCAGACTGCCATGCCGCCGTTTTCGGTCGATTACCGCAACCTGATCAACTTCGACATCGAGGCGGGCAACGTCGCCGTGCTGACCGTGAACGGCTTGAGCGCGGGCAATTTCGCCGTGAGCGCCCGCATGGGCGGTGCGACGCAGCGCCTACAAGACGGCACGCCGCTGGAATTTTGCCCGCCCGACAGCGGCGTCATGCTGATCATGAGCCGCGCCGAAGGCGCACGGAACACCACCGCGCCGCTGTCGATCACATGGACGCAGCACCCCAGTCCGAACCCGTGCAGCGACGACGCCGACGAGAGCGAAAGCGACGCGACCTGCATCATCGGCGAGTGGCAGGTGCTTGATTACCCCGCCTCGATTGTGCGCGTCGAAGGCGTGAACGTCGATACGAGCGAGTTTATTTTCTCGTTCGGCGAAGATGGCAGCTTGAGCGGCGCGTATGACATCGTCGCGGCGGCGGACGGGATCACGCTTGATCTCGACTTCCCATTCAGCGGAACGTATGCAGTTAGCCCGGTGGCAGGCAGCACCACCCGGTTCGCCGTCACCAACTGGAACTGGGCGTTTGCAGCGGACGGCACCTACACCGCCATCTATGCAGACGGATCGGAATACGATTTCACCGCTCAGTTTTACAGCACGGGCGGGATCGAGTTGTGGACGCCGGACGGCGTGATCACCTGTGACGGCAATACGCTCTCGTGGGCTGCGGTAGATGGAGCGGGCGGCTTCGTCCTCGAACGGCGCTCCTAGCTGCGGTAGAATCGCATGGAAATAAGCATCACTGTGAAAGGATGTTCCGTATGCGGGCACTCATCAGACTATTCGCGCTGCTGCTGCTCATCGTGGGCGGGCAGGCGACGGCGGCGCAAACTGACCTGTACCCCGACGACATCAACCCGCTGACGGGGCTGGTCGCCTCGCAGCCTGACCTGCTCAACCGCCGCCCGCTGATCGTCAAGATCGACAACTACCCACCGGACATCCGCCCGCAGTCGGGACTCAACGCGGCGGATATGGTGTGGGAAACGCTGCTTGCAGGCGGCGCGACCCGTTTCGGCGCGATCTACCTCGGCGCGGATGATGAGCACATCGGGCCTGTGCGCAGTTGTCGTCTGGTCGATTTTGAACTGGCGCACATCTTCCACTCGCTGTTCCTGTGTTCGGGCATGGCGCAGGGCGCGCTCGATGCTCTGCGTGCCGATCCGGTGGCGCTGTCACGGTCAGTGGCGCGCGGCGGACCTTGCCCGCCGCTCTGCCGCTTCGAGCGCGAGGGCGTCGCCTTCGAGCATACGCTGTTCGCCGATACCGCCGGAGTCCGCGCGCTGGCAGCCGAAATGGGGCGCGATCTGACGCCCGAAGCGATCAGCGGCATGACCTTCGACGCAGCAGGGCCCGCCGGGACACCGATCAGCGGACTGCGCATTCAGTACACGGCGACCGAGGTCGAATGGCAGTGGGACGCGGCGACAGGTCGCTGGCTGCGCTGGCAGGACGGCGCAGCGCACATGGACGCGCTCGACGGGCAGCAGCTTCACGCCGATAACGTGTTGATCTTTGAAGCCGATCATCTGGAACAGCCAGTCGTGTCGGATGGCTACTGGGGACCGCCGAATTACGCCTTTACGGTCGATTTCACGGGCAGCGGGCGCGTCATTTTGCTGCGCGATGGGCAGTTCGTCGAAGGCGAATGGCGGCGCGCCACCGACGCCGATCCGCTGACCTACGTCGATCTGAACGGGAATCCGCTGGATTTCAAGCCGGGCAAGACGTTCGTCAACTTGATGCCGCGTTGGGCGGATGGCTATCAGTTGGTCTTCGGGCTGACTCAGCCGCTCACCGCGACGGTGACGTTCTCCGGCGGGATCAACCTGCGGCGCGGACCCGCGCAGGGCTACAGTTGGATCGCGGCGGGGCAGGGCGGCGAACAGTTCAGCGCGGTGGGACGCAATCGGCGCGGCGACTGGGTGCAGCTTTTGCTCCCCAACGGTGATCCGGTCTGGGCAGCGGCGGAACTGCTCAACGTGGATGGCGACGTGCTCAGCCTGCCACTCGTCAGATCGACATTCGAGTGA
>JACSRG010000202.1 GCA_014879865.1 Anaerolinea sp. | reverse complement strand
TGTCATTCGGGGACGAGGCATACCTCGTCCCAAGATCGATACGGTCGTCCCGCCGAAATTCGGGAGGACAGGCTTAACGGGCTACCCCTTGACCGCGCCTGCCGTCAGACCGGCGACAATGCGCTTCTGGAAGACGATCACCAGCACGATCAACGGCAGCGTGACGACCATCGCCGCCGCCATGACCTCGGCAATCGGTTCTTGGCGCATCACCGTGCCGCTGAACTGGGCAATCGCCACCGGGACGGTTTGCGAGGCGGGCGTCGTCAGCGTGAAGGTGAGCGCGTACAGGTACTCGTTCCATGCGGCGATGAACGCCAGCAGCCCGGTCGTGACCAGCGCGGGGGCGGTCAGCGGCAGCATGATCATGTAGAACGTCTGGAAGTTGGTCGCGCCGTCCACCAGCGCCGCCTGTTCGATTTCGTCGGGCAGCCCCTTGAAGAACGAGGTCAGCACCCACACGGTAAACGGCAGCGTGAAGATCGGGTACGAGAGGATCAGCGAGAGCGGCGATCCGTAGACCCCGATTTCGGTCACGATAGCGAACAAGCCGGAGAGGATCGAAATCTGCGGGAACATGGTCATCGCCAGCACGACATACATCATCGCCGTGCGCCCTTTGAATTCCAGCCGACCGAGCGCATAGGCGGCGAATGCCCCGACGATCAGCGAGAGCAGCACCGTCGCGCCGGAGACCCATGCCGAGTTGAACAACGCCTGTGTAAATGCGTTGTTGCTCAACACGCTCTGGTAGTTGATCATGGTGAAGCTGCGCGGCAGGTACGACGCTGGCTCGAACAATTCCTGTTCACCTTTGAACGAGGAATTCAGCGCCCAGTAAAACGGGAACAAAGTGAACAGTACAATCGCGACGATCAGCGCGTAGAAACCGATGCGTCCGAGAATCTGATTGAAGCTCGACTCGGTGTTTGGTTCTTTCATGGTCTTGGCGCTCATGCGGGTTCAATCCTCACCGAACGGACATAAATGAGCGTGAAGATGGCGATCAGCACGAAGATGATCACCGACACGGCGGAGGCATAGCCGCCGCGCTGCTCTTGAATCAGCACCTCGTAGTTATAGGTTGCCATCGACAGCTTTTGCCGTCCGAGGAGCACGTTGAACACGTCGAACACGCGCAGCGCGTCGAGCGTGCGGAAGACCAGCGCGATGCCGATCACCGGGCGCAGCAGCGGCAGTGTGATGCGCGTGAACTGCGTCCAACGGTTTGCGCCATCGACCGAAGCGGCTTCGTACAAGTCCGCCGAAATCAACTGCAAGCCCGCCAGCAGCAGCAGCGCCATGAACGGCGTCGTCTTCCACACGTCCACCATGACCAGCGCGTTTAACTGCAAATTCGGGCTGGTCAGCCACGCCTGCGAATTGTTGATCAGCCCGAAGTCGAGCATGATCTTGTTGATAATGCCCGATTGGTTGTCACGCAGCATCAATTCCCACAGGCGCGCCGAGATAACGGTCGGGATCGCCCACGGGACGAGCATCACGGCGCGCATCAAGCCGCGTCCTTTGAAGTTCGAGTTGACAACCATCGCAATAAACAGCCCCAACACCAGTTCGAGGCTGACAGAGATCACCGTAAAGTAAAGCGTATTGCCGATGCCTTGCAGGAAATCGCCATCTGTGCCGCTGATGACCAGCGCGCGGTCGCCGCCGATGGCGATATTCGACACCGGGCGGAAGCCCGCTTGCAGCAGCTCGCGGTCGATCAAGTTCCAGCGGATCGCGCCGTTCGCATCCGTCGCGCACGTGCCATCGTCGTTGCGGCGGCATTCCACCGTATCAAAGCGGAAGCTCAATAACTGCGTGTAATTTTGCACGCCGACAAACGTCACCGGGTCGGCGCTGCCGAAGCGTTTGTCCGTCAAACTGGTGATGAACGTCCGTTCGAGCGGACGGGCGGCGACGATGATCAAAATGACAATCGTCGGGATGAGCAGATTCCATGCCATGCGCGTGCTGCGGCTGGTGATCGACTGGTTGCGCGAGATAAGCTGGCTGTTGCGTGACATCCACCATGTGGCGATGCCGGTGGGGATGGCAAGCAGCGCGACCGGAATAGCCGCGCCGATCCCGCGACCCCAGTCTGTCGGGACATTCGTCAACGGGTTACCCGCCGAACGCTGGAAGAGCAAGAAGATCGCCAACCCGACAGCGCCGACGGTGATCCAGAAGACGATCATATTCGCCCAGCGCACGGCTTCGGCATTGCCGCGCAGCATCCGCAGCGCCGTGACGATCAAGAAAACGCCGAAGCCGATGACCAGCAGCGGTGTGATGATGCCGACGTTATTCAGCAGCGCCAGAATCAGGCTGATTTCACCATTCAACCCCTGCTGAATTTCGGGGATGGTGACGATGGACTGCCAGTAAAGCGCGGTCGCCCCAAAGGCAATCACAAGCAGGAGCGCGGCAATCGCGTTTAAGCCCAAGTTGTAACTTGCCGGAACATCTCGTGTTTGTGGGATTGTCCTAATCACTGCTATTTTTGACCCCCATATATAAAAAAAGAGGGAGGTAGTCTCCCCAAAACGGTGCGACTACCTCCCGAACGAATGGTTTTTGTTACTGACCGAGGATGCCCTGAAGATCGAGTTCGAGCAGTTCCATCGCCGTCGCGCCGTCGGATTCACCAACGAGGACGCTGTGGACAGCGCTGAAGAACGCGGTCGAAACTTCGTTGTAGCGGGCAGCCGTGACCGTCGAGGGACGGGTCACCGTGTTCGACAGCACCGGGAACAGGTCGGCGAAGAAGGGATTCGCTTCGAGCAGTTCGGCATCGCTGTAGAGCGACATGGCGGTCGGCAGGTACGATTCCAGCGCGCGATACTTCTGCACCGTCGGGCTGGTGAAGTAAATGGCGACTGCAGCCGCAGCGGCGGGGTTCTCGGCATAGCGCGAAACACCCAACTGCCAACCGCCCTGAGTCGCGGCGCGCAGACCCGCTGCGCCGGTCGGGAGCAGAGCGACGCCGAAGCTGCCGGCAACCGCGCTGTCTTCACCATTGCCCAGCGCATAGGCATACGGCCAGTTGCGCATGAAGGCGGCATTGCCCGCCTGCCACGTCGAGCGCGCATCTTCTTCTTGGTAGCCGGTCACGCCTTCGGGGCTGATCGTGCCAACCCACGTCGCGGCGCGGTCAATCGCGAACGCAACGGCGGGGTCGTTAACCGTGATGTTGCCTTCGGCGTCAACAATCGTGCTGCCAGCTTCGCTGTAAATCCATTCCAGAGCGTCGCAGGTCAAGCCTTCGTAGGCGTTCCCTTGCCAGACATAACCCCAGAATTCACTGTTGCCCTTGGCGCGTTCGCCATCCTGAATGGTCTGTGCGGCGACGGCGAGTTCTTCCCACGTCTGCGGAACTTCGACGCCGTACTCTTCGAGCAGGTCGGTGCGATAGTACAGCATCGGGGCGTCGTTGAAGTACGGGATACCCGTCAGGCTGCCGTCAACGGTGTTGTTGGCGACGATTGCCGGGAAGTAGTCCGCCAGTGCTTCTTCGCTGATGTAGTCATACATATTGACCATGTGTTCGGCGAGGATACCGGGCCAAATCACGTCAAACTGGAAAACGTCGATTTCCGAGCTCTGCGCCTCGAACTGCTGGAGGTAGAAGCCGAGGATGTCGGTCGCCGATTCGGGCAGCGGGCGAACTTCGATGGTGATGTTCGGGCAAGCCGCCATGAACTCGTCGGCAGCGCGCTGCGCGAGTTCAACTTCGATACCAACCGAGCCCGTCGAGAGGACGACAGTGGCTTCCTCGTCGGTGATGCAGTCGATTGCCGGGGCATCTTGTGCCGCGACCGGCAGAATGCCGACGACCAAAACCAACGTAAGGAGGAACAAGAAAACTTTCTTCATTTCCGACCTTTCGAAAAATATAAGCGGTAAACGGTACATTACAAGGTCTGTACCTCTGTAAAGTATGGCACATTCGCGAGGGGGATGCAAAGAATGTTCTTGGAAGAATTCACAATATTCGGCGTAAAAATGGATTGCCCCACATATCGCGCGGCTTCGCCTAACTAGCCACGTCCGGCAAACTTGCGGTAAAATGAACCAAGTCGATCTGGTATGGTCGCCTCTATTACGCTGCCGGAGTGGGTGTGTATATTCGGAAAAGTCATCGCAGCAACCTGATCATCTTCATCGCGGCGCATTTCGCGCTCGCGGCGGTCGTCAACCTCGTCTTTTTCGCGGGGAATGCCTTCGTGCCGCTGGCGTCGGCGACGGGTGGGCTGCTGACCGGGTCGCTGCTGGTCAACCTCGCCTTCATCGGCGTGCTGGTTGGCTGGATCATCCTCAAGCGCGGGCGTCTGCGCCCGTATGACGTGGGGTTGATCCCGGCGCATTTGCCGATGGGCATCATCTATACGGTTGGTTTCTGGGGCATGGCACAGGTCGTCCATTTGCTGATGAGCCTGTTCACCTACGGCAGCGTCACGCTCAACCCGGAATGGATGCTTAACCCCGGCACGATGATCGGCATGATCCTCGCGCAGATCATCGGCAACGCGCTGTTTGAAGAAATCGCCTATCGCGGCTTCCTGTTCCCGCAAATCTACCTGCACCTCGATGCGCTGCGCGCCCGTCCATGGTGGCGTTTGGGCATGGCGGTGCTGCTGTCGCAGGGGATGTTCGCGCTGTCGCACATCCCGAACCGGCTGTACTTGGGCATGAGCCTCAGTCAGATCGCGCCGGATTTGCTCCTGCTGCTTGGCTGGGGCATCCTCTACACGGTCATCTACTTGCGGACGGACAACCTGTTCCTCGTCGTCGGCGTTCATGCGCTTGGGAATGCCCCCGCAACCCTGTTTGCGACTTCGCCCCTGTTCGCAGGCGGCGGCGCATCGCTGTTCATCTATGCGCTCGTCGTCCTGCTGCTGTTCGGCATCCCGATGATCCGCGCGTATGGGCAGCGCTTCCGCTTAGGCTTGGACTACGGCACGGAGAGAAGAGAGTATGTTTAATCGAGGCAAACGCAAGGCGGATGAAGAAGACGACCTGACTCCTCTCCGCAGCGGGATTCAGGACGATGACGACGAATCGGCATCGTTTCTCAATGGACTCGCGCCGCAGGACGACGAGGGTGACAGCCGGCGCAAGCGCGGGAATCGGCGGGGACGTGTGCGCCGGAGTGACGCGCAGACCGAGCGCGTCGGGCTGATCGGCGGGTTCTTCCGCGTGATCGGGATCGCGCTGGTCTCACTGCTCATCTTCCTGCTGATCGGTTTCGGGATCGCGTTCGGGGCGAACAGCATCGGCGCGTTCCAGATGGTCGATTTGAGCAGCGTTGCCATCCCGATTCCGACGATTCAGCTTCCAGAAATCGCCCTGCTCAACACGCCCGAACCAACCGCCACCGAGACGCCTTTGCCGCCGACGCCCATGCCGAGCAATACGCCTTTCGGGTTCGTCGCGCCGACCCTGACGCCCGACATTCTGTGTCTCGAAATGGGGCGCTGGTGGGATAACCACATGCCGATCTACAACTGGTTCGCCGCGCTCTCGGTCGATGAGCCGCCGACCTCCGTCGCCGCCACGCTCCAGCAGATGATCACGCGGCGCAACGCCATCGCGACGGCGGAAGTAGTCGAATGTATCGTCCCGGCGCGCGATGGATTCGTCACGGGCTATGACCAGATGATCTCGGCTTTCCAACTGGTGGACAGCGGCGACGTGAACGCGGCGCGCAGCCTGACGTTGAGCGCGGCGCAAGCCTTCGCCGACGGCTTTGTCGAGCTGTGGAACGCCGAGGTCAACACCGCCGACTCGCCGCTGACGGCGGGTGTCCCGGCGGGCAGCGGACTGACCTGCGGCGCGTCCAACTGGTACGACGTGGCGCGGGCACAGCGCAGCACCTTCTTCAACGCCTACCGCATGGTCGATGTCGATGCGATGTCCGGTTCGACGATCCGCCAGCAGCAGAACGTTATGTTCGCCGCGCTGGATAACGTACGTGCCCTTTCCGCGCCGGACTGCGCCGCCGCACCCGCGCGCTACCTCGTCGCCTTCATGGACGACCTGAATTTCGCGCTGCAATACCGGCTCGGCAGCAATCGCCTTGAGTTCGACCGGCTGCGCAGCGCGTGGCACAATCAGATTCAACTGGATGCGTGGCTGCAATTTATGGGGATTGCGCCGTAGGGATCACCCTCCCGGCGGCGGGAGCGTCACTACCGCGCGCGGCGTCGGCGCGAGGGGTGGCGCGGCAGCGCGCACGCCGAGGTCTGCCAGCGCGCCCATGTCCAGCGTGACATCGCCGAGCGCCGCCGGATTCGTCGCGGGCGGCGGCGCGGCGGTGGGCAGCACGGGCATGTTCGGGGACAGATTCGCCCACCGCTCATACGGACCATACTGATCCGCGCTCGTCGCCACATCGGCGATCCGCGCGCTGGCGGGCAGGCGGAACAGCGGTCGCCCCGCGTTGAGCGCGCCGCGCGTCTCCGCGAACCACAATTCCCCATCCCGCATGTAGATCAAACCATCGGGCGTGCCGAAGATCGAGCGCGAAGGGATGCTGGCAGGCAGTTCCCCGACCGTTTCGCCGTCGCGTTCGATGACATGCAGCGTTTCGCGCCCGTCCGCCAAATCGACGCATACGACGATCCGCTCCCCGTTCTGAATAAAGCGCGGCGCATGGAGGCGCGCATCGCGTTCAGTGTAAAACGGGTACACCTGACCTGACAGCGGTTGGTAAACCAGCAGCGCGTTCGTCGGCGCGGCGCTCACCGCCGCCGTCGTCAGATCGCCCGGCATGATCAAGTCGCCCGTGCTGCGGAACACGTCGTAATCGGCATGGAGATTCATGCCCGTCGGCGTGACCGCGCTGGCGTTCACATCCCACGCATAGCCGATCCACGCGCCGTTCGCGTTCAACAGGTTGAACAGGACGCGCGACCCGTTCAAGTCGAAGATCAGCGGCACATCCGCCGCCGCTAAACCGGAGTTCACGCTGTCAAGGCTGGCGACCAGCCCGCCGTTCTGCGTGTCGATCACGTCGATGCGCCACGCGCCAGCGGCGCTTTGATAGGCATAGGCGAAGCGCGTCCCGTCTTCGCTGAACTGCTCCGCACTTCCGGCGGAGTCGAAGCTGTCGCGCGTGACCATGATGGAAGGCGTGTAGGTCGCCGTGATCCATGCCTGCGCGGTATCGAAAAACTGCACGCTGCGCGCACCGGCATAGGTCACCGTGTAAGCGATCAGGCTGCCGTCCGGGGCAACCAGCAGATCGGCGGATAAGACTGCGTCCGCCTCGACGGGCAGCGCGAGGGCGGTCGGCGGCGTAGCAGTGTCGGTCACGCGCCAGAGCTGTCCGCTCGGAGAATCGTACACCCACGCCGACCATGTGCTGTCCGCCTGTGTGGGGAATGCGGCGAGGAGGACGACGACGAGTGCCAGAAACAAAAACCGTTGAAACATGAACTGCTCCAAATTACGCTTGCACTGATCATCCGTTGTCTTAAGCGTGATGTCCATTGAGAATTCGTGAATATAGTACCTTAATCCCGCGCTAAACATTATGCTGTACATTACGCGCATGGCAAAAAAGACACGAAAACCAAAGATCATCCGCGATCCGGTGCAGGCGGCACGGGCGGCGCATCTGCGCTACGTCAACGATCACGAGCCGGGCATCCGGCGCAAGCGTGCGGGCAGAGGCTTCGCTTATTTCGACGCCGATGGGAAGCGCATCAGCGACAAGGCGACTATCGCGCGCATCAACAGCTTAGCCATCCCGCCGGCGTACAGCGAAGTATGGATTTGCGCCGACGACGAGGGACACATTCAAGCGACCGGACGCGATGAGAAGGGGCGCAAGCAGTACCGCTATCACCCGCGCTGGAACGAAATCCGCGACCAGACCAAGTTCGACCGCATGATCGCTTTCGGAGAAGCGCTCCCCGGCATCCGCACGCGTGTCGAGCGTGATCTCGCGCTGCCCGGTCTTTCGCGTGAGAAGGTGCTGGCGGCGCTCGTCGCGCTGCTCGGCACGACTTTCATCCGCGTGGGTAACCGCGAGTACGCGCGCACGAACGAGTCGTTCGGCTTGACCACCATGCAAGATGAGCATGTCGAAATCAACGGCGCGAAAGTCCGCTTCGCCTTTCGCGGCAAGAGCGGCAAAGAGCACGAGATCGACCTGCGTGACCGGCGGTTGGCGAAGATCATCAAAAAATCGCAAGATCTCCCCGGCGAGCATCTCTTTCAGTACACCGCGCCCGATGGCACGCCCCACGCCATCACCTCGACCGATGTGAACGCCTACATCCGTGAGATCACCGGCGAAGATTTCACCGCGAAGGATTTTCGCACATGGGGCGGCACGGTGCTGGCGCTGACCGCGTTGAGCGGACTGCCGCCCGCCGAGACGAAAGGCGCGCTCAAGAAGAACCTGAGCGCGATGGTCAAAGACGTAGCGGGACAGTTGGGCAATACGGTGACCGTCTGCCGCAAGTACTATATTCACCCCCGCGTGATTGCGGCGTACACCGCCGGGCAGTTGGCGGCGCTCAACGGCGATCCGGCTGACGGCGACGCCGCCAGCTTGCGCCCCGAAGAAAGCGCCCTCCTCGCCCTCCTGCGCGAACAGCGTTAGGCGATCACGCTAGCGCGCAGATTCTTCGCTATAATTTGCATGTTGTCATCCTGATCGCGCCAGAACGCGATCCGCCAGAGAGTCATCCCATGCAGACGAACCGTCAAGCGCTGAAACTCACCCTGCTCGCCGTGTTGATCGCCGCGCTGGCGCTCACATTGTGGCTGCTGTTCCAACCCTCCGCCTACTCAACTTCGACGGGCGGAATCGTCGATCCGGGCATCGGCGTCAGCGCGTCGCGCACGCGCCTGCCGCTGGCAGGGAACTGCTTCGATCTGACGTGGAACGCCCCACCGGACGCCGCCGTGACGCTTGATGGTGCGCCAGTCCAGTCGTCCGGCACGCAGTCGCTGTGCGCCTTCCGTGATCATACCTACGTGCTGGAACTGGCGAATGCGGCGCAAGCCACCCGCGTCGAAATCCCCGTGAGCGTCGTCACCGGGTCGCCGCTCTTCTGGATTGTCGCCGTGACGCCGCTCATCCTGCTGCTGACGCTCGTCCAGATGCAAATCCCCGGCGTGCTGACCGCCCCGCTTGACAGGCACACGCCGATCCCGGTGATCGAACTCGTCGTCGTCATCGCCGGTTTCGCGCTGCTGACGCTGCTGCTCTGGATTCCGTATGGCTTTGCGGGCAATGTCAGCGTCGATCAGTGGGAGTACCGGAGCTGGTTCGTCTCTGACATTTTCCCGCTGTTCCACGCGCCGATCTCGCCGCAGCGCCCGTTCACCTACATCAACGAATGGTTCAACTACCTGCTGACGCCGGAGACGTTCGTCACCACCAACCTGCTGCTTTACGGCTACATGGTGGTCAAGAGCATCCTGACGTGGGCGCTGGTGCGGCGGCTCGTGCCGTCTCAGCCGATTCTCGCGCTCGGCGTGGCGGTGCTGGCGCTGCTGCACCCGATGGAGCAGTTCTATCTCGGCGCGGTCAGCTTGCAGATGACGCTCGTCATCCTGCTGATCACGGCGCATTTGCTGCTGTCGTACTGGCGGCGTCCGACGATCTTACGCTTCAACCTCGCGTTGATCTTCGCGCTGCTGTCGAGCGCGACCTACGAAGCTGCCATTCCGACCCTGTTCTTCATGCCGCTGATCCTGCTAATCGACACCCCGCGCCTCTCGCGCCGCTGGTGGACAGTCGCCGCGATCTGGGTGGTGATGCCGATCTTCTGGATGGCGTACTTCGGCGTGTGGCTCATCAGCAGCCCTTCGACCTACTTCGACCGCAGCCTCGAAGCGCAGGACGCGACGATCCCGCAGGCGATTGTGCGCGGCTATGCCAACATCCTCACGGCGCGTTACTGGGATATGCGCGAGGCGTTGATCGCGGCGATCCGCCCGCTGGATGTAAGCACGCTGCTGCTCGGCGCGGCGGGCGTGGTCATCACGGCGATCATGGGCTGGCGCTTGGCGCTCAACCGGGCGGTGGAACGCTTCCCCGTCCGCCTGCTGATCCCGTTCGTGATCGGCGGCTTGGGCGTGATCCTGTTGGGGATCGCCATGTATCTGCCGTCGGGCTTCCGCACGTCGTACATCTATTTGCTGCGCCACCCGTATTTCATCTCGACGCTCGGCGCGGCGCTGATCTTCGCGGCGATCATCACGCTCATTCCGCGCCGCTGGCTGCAAACGCTGCTGCTGGCGCTGATCGCGGGCGTCTCGGTGATCCACCTGCTGGCGATGCACGACATTTTGCAGCGAACATGGGGCGGACGCGCACACGCCTTCGTCTTGATCACCGAAGCGCTTCCCGCCGTCGCATCAGGCGCGGAAATCGTGCTCGTGGACGACTCGCAGTATGACGACGTGGGCAAATTCCTGTTCCAAGCGGTGTTCGACTCCGGCGTGCGCACGCTCTACGAAGACCCGAACGTACACGCGCGCAACTGCCTATCCGTCGTCGATCAACTGCCCGCGCCGGATACGGACGCTTACAAGCTGTTCCCGTGCATGTTCACGCCGGAAGGCTTGAACGCCCCCGGCTACGAAGCCAACCGCGACGCGCCGCCCTACGTAGTCTACCGGGGCGAACGCGAGCTTTTGCCGTATGATCGGCTGGTGATCCTGCATTACACCGACGAGCGCGGCATGGAACTGCTCGAAACGATCCCCCCGGAATGGGTGGAAGCATCGGGCGCGGATACCAGCGCTTATGATCCGCTGGCGTGGGTGGACGTCGATGCGCCGCTCCCGCGCCGGGTCGAATCGATGCTCATGCCCGCCGAACGCTATTTCCCGTAAGTAGGAGGCAAGCCCATGATTGATCTGGCAGCAGTCATCACGCGCATGAGAGCGCAGGCGGAAGCAATCCGGCAGTTAGTCAAAGGCATCTCCCCCGATCAAGCGCGCTGGAAACCGTCGCCGGAGTCGTGGTCGATCCTCGAAGTGATCAATCACCTGTGCGACGAGGAGCGTGACGACTTCCGCACACGGCTCAAGCATGTGCTGGAGCACACCGAAGGACTGCCGCCGGGGATCGATCCGGTCGGGTGGGTCACGGAGCGGCACTACAATGAGCGCGATCTCGCCGCGTCGGTGGTCGATTTCCTGCGCGAACGCGCCGCCTCGCTCGACTGGCTGGAAACGCTGACCGATGCGGACTGGGATACAGCGATCACCATGCCTTGGGGCAGCCTGCGCGCGGGCGATCTGCTGCACGGGTGGGTCGCGCATGATTTGCTGCATGTGCGCCAGCTCACCGAACTGCTCTACGCCTACCAGCAGCAGTCCGCGCAGCCTTATTCACTCCGGTACGGCGGCGAGTGGTAGAGGGCTACCGGATCGGCGCGCGCGGCATATCGGGCGTCGGCGCGAGATACAGCATGACGTACTCGCGGTGCGCGGGCATCTGCACGGTCTTCGTGAACGACGGCGGTTCGATCTGCGGGAAGTAGCGCATCAACAGGCGCATCGTATCCATGTCGTCCGCCTCGACGAAGAACGCATAGCCGACATCGGCGGGCAGAGTGAGCAGGTAGCGCGGGCTGAACTCCGCCGTATCCAAGCTGAGCATCGGCGGGTAGAGCGGCTGTGTCAGCGTCATATACCCGACCAGATCGCGCGGGACGTTCTGATCGTGCTCCGGGCGGCTGATGATGTAGACCTGCGTCTGCGGCGGAAGTTCCAGCGTGCGCAGCGCTACGTCGATCCCGTCGCGGTACGGCTTGAAGTCACGGATCTGCCGGTTGAACACGGCGAGATGCGGGAAATAGTAGTAATGAATCTGCGCCACGCCGAAGAAGATCACCAGCGCGGCGGGAATGGCGAAGCGCAGCCGCGACTCGCGCCGGGCTTGCCCCGACCGGACGGCTTCTTCGCGCTCTTCAGGCGGGAGCGTGTCGGCGCGGCGCGTCCACACGAACGGCAGCCAGTAAACCATCCCGGCGGCGATGGCGACCGCCAGCGCGGGCAAGACGATCACATAGCGCGACGAGACCAGCGTATCCCGCAGCAAGCCGTTGCCGAAGCCCGTGCCTAAAACCCACAGCGGGATGATGATCGCGGCGGAGGGCATCCGCCAGAACAGGTAGAACGCGCCGAACAGGAAGAACGGCACGAGGTAATCGACGATCAGCGGTTGTTCGCCGCCGTAGTACGCGCTCAGATCGCGATGGGCGACGTAAATGCGGAAGCTGCCGACGAACTGCTGTGCCACCCGCTGCACGTCGCGCATATCGACGCCATCCGCCAGCAGATTTTCCCAGTACTGCGACCCCAAACCGGAATCGTCCATGCGACCGAGCAGCGTATCGCTGCTGCCGGTGAGGACATAGTAATACGGGATCATGATCAGCACGCCGACAAGCGCCATGATGACGATGCCGCGCACGAGCGGCAGCAGTTTGCGGCGCTGAAGCACGATCAGCGCGCCGATCCACACGACCATCAGCACGGGGAACAGCAAGCGCCCGCCTTCGTAGAAGTACTGCGTCAGCCCCAAGCCAACCCCCGCCAGCGCCCAATCGATCCGGCGGTTGTGCCGTAAAGCGCGCGCGGCGAATGTCAGCGCCATGATGCCCACCAGCGGATCGGCGATCTGGATGATGGCGGAACGGCTGAAATGCACATAGGGCGCGAACGCCGCGAGGAAGAAGGCGCTCAACAGCGCCACGCGTTTATCACCGAACAGCGCTTTCGTCAGGTAGTAGGTGAACGCCACCGTGATCACCCCGGCGAACACGCTGGTCATGCGGATGCCTTCGAGTTCAAAGCCGAAGATGCGGCTCGCCCAGTATTGATTGAAGGTGAACACCCACGTAAACGGCGACTGCCCGCTCATGCCCGTGAGCAGGCGTAGATCGGGCGTGCCGTGGATGCGCATCACGCCATCCGTGAAGTGCAGTTCGTCCATCAGACTGCGCAGCGTGTCGTTCAAGCCGAACGCCCGCACGCCGAAGGCAAAGATCAGCACGAGGATCAACGGGAGCGCGGCGCGCCAGTCGATCCCTGCTAGGCGCTGGCGTAAGCGCAGCGGCGGCAAACCACCGAAGCCCCAGCCGAGCAGCGCCAGCGCCAGCATGAACAGGGCATACTGCAAGTTGATCGAGACGGATTTGAGCGCCAGCATCCCCAAGCGCGGCGCGCTGATCTCGCCGAGCAAGAACAGGATCACCACGCCAAACAGCGCCGGAATCCACCAGCCCTTGCGCGTCTCGCTGAGGCGGTTGGTCGCCAGCGCGGGGAAGGCGGGCTTGCGGCTGGACAGCGCGACGGCGACCCCCAGCAGCAGCCCCCCGGCAAGCATCTTGACGGTGGCGTGATCGAGCAGCGTTTGCCGGTGAATCGTCCGGTAGTCGAGCGCCGCCGCGATCATCAAGCCGAACGAGATCGCCGCGAAGACGAACGCCAGTTTATTGCGATGCGCGAGGAGAATGGGCGGCGTACGCAGTCGGGGGACATGTACGTCGAATTCGCGCGCGCCGATGACGAGCGCCGCCGCCAGCATCACGACCAGCGCGCCGGTCGAAATCGGCGCGGGCTGCGTCAGGATGATGACGCCGAGCACGGCGACGATGATCAAATAGAGCGTGGTGCGGTCGAACCAGCGCAGCCACCCGGCACGGTCAGCGCGTGGACGGCGTGTGCGCGTAACCGACACCGTGACGCCGAGCAGGTGGAACGAAAACAGCGGGGAGTCGATTTCGCGTTCGAGTTGTTCGGTCACAGGTGTTCGAGCCTTGCTAGTGTCGGATACAACCACCAATCACGCCTGACCAGATCCAGTCAGGCGCGCTTTGCCCCCAGTTTAATACGAATCCCCGTGCATGGAACACCATTTTTGTTGGCAAGATCAAACAATCTCGTGCTAGAGTGATCGCAACCCTAGCGCGAAGTCTGCGTATAACCTTTTAGAAGCGTGTGATTCTCGCGTGGCGCTGCTTTGGTTGGTGATTTTACTGCGCGCCCCATAGTCAAAGGACTTTCACATGAAGAAACTTGTGCTCCTCCTGCTTTCGGTTGTTTTACTGGGCGCATTCGCGCTCCCCACTGCGGCAGAGCCGGCGGCTGTACCGGTCGAAGACCTGACCGCGCTGGCGGCGTATTTCCCCGAAGGCTCGTTGTTGTTCGCGGGCGTCCGCACCGATGACGGTTTCATCGAAACACTGGATGGCGTGATCGCGCGGGTCGGCGCGGCTTTCCCCGAAATGGGCGGATTCAGTTTGAGCGAAGCGCTGGATCAGGTCGCGTCGAACGTTAAAGAAGATGCGTCCTATGAAGAACTGATCGGCGCATGGTTGGGCGAGACTGCCGCCTTCGGCATCGTCTCGATGGACATGTCCATGATGGGGATGTCGGATGAGCCGGTCGTGCGGGTCGTGATCGACATCGCGGATCGTGAAGGCGCGGAAGGCTTCTTCACCGCCAACACCCCGTCGCGCGACTACGATCAGACGATTTACGACGGCTACACGGTCTATGAACACCTGCGCGGCGGTGATGCTCATGTGCTGTTCAACGACGACGTGATCATCATCAGCAACGATCTGGCGTCGCTGCAAAACGGCGGCGCGGTTGAATTCCCGCTGAATGCGTCGGCGGCGTTCACCGAAGCGGTCGGCTTGCTGCCCGAAAGCGACTACAACATCGTCTACTACCAAGACACCCCGGCGTTCCTCCAGATGTCGATGGGCATGATGTCGATGATGATGGAAGGCGACATGGGCGATGTCGAGATGTTCGGCATGGGCTCTGAAGAGTACATGCAGATGATCGAAGGCGTCATGGGCGCGATCAAGCCGCAGGCGATTGGCTTCACCATCCTCGACGGCAGTTCGCTCGTGATCGACGGCGTGTCGCCGGTTGACCTCGAAGCGATGCAGGCGGCGATGGAAGGCATGGAAGGCGCAATGGGCGGCATGGGGTCGATGACGGCGATGGACAGTGCGCCCGTCGATCTCGACTTTGTGCAGCACATCCCCGCCGGGACGCCGCTGGTGATCCTCGGCACAGGCATGGGCGATGCGCTCAGCCGTATTGACGACTCGCTTGCCATGCTTGCCGAAATGGGCGAACAGCAGGGCATGGATTTCGGCGCGCAGGACGAACCTTCGCCCGAAGAAATCCAGTTCTTGATCGAAACAGCCGTGCGCGGCATCACCGGGATGAGTCTGGACGAAATCGGTCTGGCGCTCAACGGCACATACGCGCTGTACATGGGCTTCAACCCGGCGGTCGAAGGCGCGGAAACGGTGGAAGACCTGATGTCGCCGGAACTGCTGATCGATTTCGGCATGGCGGTGCAGGTGACCGATCCCGCCGTCGCCGTGACGCTCGGCGAAAACTTGCGCACCAACCTCAGCGCGCTGCCGTCCGATGACGTGACCATTTCGACGGAAGACATCAACGGGACAGAAGCACTGGTCTTTACCTTCGTCCCCGATGAAGACGGCGCACCCGAATCCATCGACGTGCTGCTGGCAGTCAACGAAGACGTGTTCGTGGTCGGCACACGCCGCTATGTCGAAGCCGCGCTCGACCCCGCTGCCGGTCTGGATCAAGACCCGCAGTGGCAGGAAGCCGCGCAGTACTTCGTGCCGGATGCGGTCGTCGTCCTTTACCAGTCGAGCGATAACTTCCTGCCGCTGGTTGATCTGCTTGCCGAAGCGCCGATGCGTGACGCCCGCGAAGCAGGTATGTTCTTCGATGTGCTGACGGGTTTGGTGAGCAGCAGCTCGATCACCGTTGGGTCGTATGGCGAGGATGTCGGGGCGTTCCGCGCCGTGCTGACGCTCGCAGGCGAGTAGCCCAATCAGATGAAAGAAGGACGAGGCATGACCTCGTCCTTACTTGCACACAAAAAAGGCGATCCCGTCCAAACGGGATCACCTTTTTTTATCGCTCATTTTGTGTCTTGCCGTGCGCTTACGCTACCGCGACTTCGTACATCACCTGCTCGACGTTGAGCGGGATGAATTCCGGGATCGGGAAGCCGTTGAAGGC
>JACSRG010000773.1 GCA_014879865.1 Anaerolinea sp. | reverse complement strand
GGCGGACGCTTTCAGCGCGGCATGGGCTGGGGCATCATCATTCAGGGCGCGGCGCTGTTCATCTTCGACGTGATCCATGCTATGAGGACGCCCGTAGATCGCCCATGACGTTTGCCAGCGCCTTCAAAGACCCCAAGCATCACGCCTTCACGTTGACTGGCACAAAGGGCGTGGCGCTGCTCGTACATGGTTTTCCCGGTTCGCCCGCCGAGATGCGCCCGCTGGCAGAAGCGTTGAATAAGCAGGGCTGGACGGTGCGCGTGATCTTGCTGCCCGGTTTCGGCGCGGAGATCGAAAAGCTGCCCCGGCGCGGTTACACCGACTGGATGGCGGCGGTCGGTCAAGCGCTGCTCGAAATGAAGGTGCGAGGGACGCGTCCGCTGCTGGTGGTAGGGCACTCGATGGGCGGCTCACTGGCGATCAACGCGGCGACGCAGATCAAGCCGGAAGGCTTAATCGTGTACAGCCCGTTCACGCGGCTCGACCATCCGTTGTGGCGCTTGCTGCCGCTGATCAGCATGGTCGTCAAGTCGTTCAACCCGTTCACGCTGACCAAGATCGACTTCGACGATCCGCAAACGCGGGCGGGGATGCACGAGTTCATGCCGGACGCCAATCTGGACGATCCGGCGGTGCGGGCGGCGATCCTCAAGTTCAAACTGCCGACGAGCGTGCTGCTGCACATCCGCAAGGCGGGGATGATGGCAGTCGAGTCCGCGCCGGAAGTCAAATGCCAGACGTTGATCGTGCAGGGGACGCGCGATCCGCTGGTGTCAGCGCAAAGCACAAAGGAATTATTACCTCGGTTTGGCAATCGAGCGGTGTATCATGAAGTAGACGCCGAGCATAACCTGCTCGATCCGGCGCTCCCTGCGTGGCAGCAGGTAGAGCGCATCACGCTTGAATTTACCGCCATGTTGTTGAGGTAATAGATCATGTCTCTGGAGAAAGTGACCGCCTTCATCACCCGCGATCTCCCGACCGGGCGGGAACTGCTGGTTTTCCAGCATCCTACCGCCGGGATTCAACTGCCCGCCGGAACGGTCGAACTTGGGGAAAGCGCCGAGGCTGCGTTGTTCCGCGAGGTCAGCGAGGAAACGGGCTTGACCGCCGTCGAAGTTGTGCGCCATCTGTGTACGGTGATCCAACCGCTTGAGCCGGAAGAACGTCTGCTCACAAAGGATACGGTGCTGCAATCGTCTCCCGGCGACGAAGGGACGCTGCATCGAGCGATTATCTTGAAACGCGGTGCGGGCGTGCGGGTTATCGGTTCGGAAGACCTGTATGATCGGGTTGTTTTCCCCGAATACCAGACCCGCGACGGCGAAGTCGTGCAGGTTTCCGCCCGCACAGGGTGGATTCCGCGCAAACACCTGACGAATGATGTCGCGCGGCATATGTACCACCTGCGGACCAACGCGCCCACGCCGCATCACTGGACGCAGTCCGCCGACGATCATCTCTTTTCGCTGTTCTGGGTCTCGCTGCGCGAAGACCCCGGCTTGATCCCCAATCAAGACGAGTGGTACAAGCTGGTCAGGGAACAGCTCAGGAATTGAGTTCAGCGCTGCGGCGCGTGTAAACGTGGGTGAGGCATGCCTCGCCCTTTGCAAACACGATGAGGTCAAGGTTGCTCAATCACATTCAAACGACGCTGCACCCGGAACGCTATCATGGGCGCTACAAGCGCCCGCCCTTCTTCGAGGGCTGGTACTTCAAGCTGATCACACTGGATACGCGCGCGCGTTTCGCGGTCATCCCCGGCATTTTCCTGAGCGCCGATGCGGCGGTTGAACATGCCTTCATCCAAGTTTTCGACGGCATAAGCGGGCACGTCAGCTATCACCGCTTTCCCGCCGCCGATTTTCATGCCACTGACGCGCCGTTCGAGGTGCGCATCGGGCGGAACAGCTTTCGCCTCGACGGGATCACGCTCGACATCGCCGACGACCTGCGGACGGTCAAAGGCGATCTTCGCTTCGGCGCGGCGACTCCTTGGCGCGTCAAGGCGCTCGAACCGGGCGTGATGGGCTGGCTCGGTTGGCTGCCATTCTTGGAATGCTATCACGGCGTGCTGTCGTTCGATCACCGACTTGAGGGCGCGCTGACGGTCGATGGCGCGCGGATCGACTTCACGGACGGGCACGGCTACATCGAAAAGGACTGGGGTAAGTCGTTCCCCGGCGGGTGGGTGTGGATGCAGACCAACCATTTCGCCGGGTCGGTCGGCACGTCGTTCACGGGCGCGACGGCGATCACGCCGCTGGCGGGGCGCTGGTTTCCCGGCTTTCTGGCGGGCTTGTACCACAACGGCGAACTGCATCGCTTCGCCAGCTACAGCTATGCCAAAATCGACAAACTGGCGGTGAGCGATCACAGCGTGGAATGGGTGGTATCCGACCGGGACAAGCGCATGGAGATCAACGCGCGCCGTGCCGAATACTCGATCCTGCCGGGACCGGATCGCCATGCGATGGGGATGCGCGTGCCGGAAACGCTTAAGGCGGAAATCAGCGTACGACTGACGCGCAGCGGCGGCATAATCTTCGAGGGGACGGGGACGTGCGCGGGCTTGGAACTGGCGGGCGATCTCGACAAACTGCTGAGGGCGCTGTGATCCGCGCGCGCAGACTTCCCCGTATCGCGCCGGTTTCCCCGGCGGAACGTCCGGTCTATGTGCTGGTCGCGGCATGGGTGCTGGCGATGATCGGCATCCCGATCCTGCGCTGGACGTTTGGCGATGACGCGCTGCCTATCGGGATCACGATTGGCGTGCTGCTGCAAGTGATCGCCGTCAGCCTCGCCGTGATCAGCGCGTGGGGCGTACGGCGCGGTCTGCTGACGCTCGGCGTGATCGTCGCGCTGGCGTGGCTGACCGAGTTCATCGGCAGCAAGACCGGTTTTCCCTTCGGCAGCTACGATTACACGGCGCGCTTGCAGCCGCAGTTGGGCGGCGTGCCGCTGCTCATCCCGCTGGCGTGGCTGATGATGCTCCCGCCCGCGTGGGTCTGTCTCTTATACACATCT
>JACSRG010000659.1 GCA_014879865.1 Anaerolinea sp. | reverse complement strand
CGCGCCGTGCCGACGGTCTACCGCCCGCTGATGGAGCGCACGGCGACCGCCTTTGCACAGGGGACGTATGTCCCGACGCCGGAAGTTACGGACGGCGGTTGAACGCGAAGGAAAAGGCTGTGCGGGACGAAGTCTTGGTGATCGGCGCAGGACCCGCCGGGATCAGCAGCGCGTATTACCTCAAGCGGGCGGGACTGCCGTACCGCGTGGTAGATCGCGCCGCTGTTCCGGCGTCCACTTGGGCGAACCTGTATCCATCGCTCCAACTGAACACCGCCGGATTCGTCTCGCATCTGCCCGGCGAACGGATACCGCTGCGCTTCGGCGTTTTCCCGATGGGGCGCGACTATTACGCCTACCTGCGCGACTACGTCGATCACCACCGCTTGCAGATCGATTACGGCGTCGAAGTCCTGCGCGTTTCTCCCGGATCAGACGGGTGGTGCGTCGAAACGCGGCGCGTGGACGCCGAACCGCACGAAACGGCGATCTACCGTGCGGTCATCATCGCGGCAGGGCGCTTCGGCAATCCGGTTGTGCCGCCGATCCCCGGCGCATTCAACGGGCGTCTGCTCCACGCGCGCGACTTTCACGATCCGGCAGCTTTTGCGGGGCGGCGCGTGCTGGTCGTGGGGAGTGGTCCCTCCGGCGTCGATATCGCCGCTGCGCTGGCTGATGTGACTCCGCCCGTCTCTCTGGCGATTCGCAATGATATTGTGGTCGCACGCAAGTATCCGTATGGCTTGCCGAATACTGCGTGGCAAATTCTTCTCAGTCCACTGCCGCCTAAGTGGCGCAAACCGCTGCTTGACCGGATCGTGTATCAGGGCTACCGGGACGCGGACGATATCGGTTTGAAGTTCGCGCCGAACCGCGAAGATCGGCGGGGGACGGGCGCGCCCGTGCGCGGGCACGAATTGATCGACGCGATCCGCGCGGGGAAGATCAAGCCGGTGGCGGGCTTGGCGGCGCTGGATGGCGATCACGCCGTCATGGACGACGGGCAGCGCCTCGCCGTCGATACGATCATCTTCGGCACGGGCTACCGTCCGGTGCTGGACTTCCTCGACTTCCCCTACCAGCTTGACAGCGACGGCTGGCACATCCGGCTTGACCCCGACACGTATCAGGTCAGCGGGCAGCCGGGGTTGTTCGTGGTCGGCTGGTTCTATCGCGGCTTGGGACCCATGCACAACATCCGCGCAGAGGCGCGCACCGTCGTGCGCGGAATTGAGCAACTTTGGGGACGGGTTTCGCGTCTATAATAGAGGACATGCTCATCCTGAATGGAGCCGTGCAAATATGACTTTGAACCCCCTCTACACATCCGAGTTTAAGATCGACCGCGTGCTGGTTTTCGACCGCCCGACATGGAATCCGCTGCTCGTCACCAAGACGTTTTCGCTGGCAAACGCGCTCGAAGCGGAGATGATCAACCGGGATGCGCGCGTCATGCTGCTGCACGTAGACGAGACGGTGTACGTCTTTCAGACGCTGCATCTGGCGTTCCATCACGTCATTCAAGGGGATCACAACGGCAAGCCATGGATGGTCTCGTTCTGCGTCGTATGCAACGCGGGCGCGGCGTTCGTGCCGGTCGTCGAGGGCAAGGTGCATCACTTCGCCGGGAACGCCATGTACAACGCCATGACGCTGCTCTCTGACGCCGAAACGGGTTCGTACTGGAATCACCTGACCGGCGAGTGTTTGCATGGCGAACTGAAAGGCGCGAAACTGCATCCGCTCGGCGCGATCTACCCGATGACGGCGGCGCAAGCATGGGAATCGTATCCCGACGCGCGGGTGATCTTCTCGCAGTTGAATCTGCGCGAACAGCTTGAGGCGGAAGAAGACTACGGGCGGCTGCTCAACGAGCCGAAGGAACTCACGCTGTCGGACATGCTGCTCAAGACGCTCGACATCCGCGAGGATAACCGGATGCCGCGCCTCGACATGGGCTTGGGCGTGTGGACGAACGAAACGGCGCGTTACTACCCGTATACGCGCCTGAATGTGCACAACAACGCGCTGATCGACGTGATCGACGGGCGCAAGCTGGTGGTCTACATCGACGCCGCGTCGATGACCCCCGGCGCATTCTATACCGATGCGTATCGCGCGGTGTGGCGCGGCTCAGATTTGAATCTCGGCACAGGCGACGTGTTCCGCGCGGGGCTGCTGCACACCGCCGACGGCAAGATCGTGCCGGAGCGCCCGAAGCAGTTGTTCGTGCGCTGGTATGCGTTCGCGTTCACGTTCCCCGGCTGTGACATCTTCGCCGGGTGAACCAACGCCCCATCCCTAGCTTTCCCCGGCGGGCGCTGACACAGGCGTTTCCAGCGCCAGCGGCGTGCCGAAGTTCGGCGTGCCATCCGCGTTCCATGTGAACGGCTGCGCGCGCGTGGTGCGTCCGCCGTAGGTGTATTCGGGCGTGGTCTTGGCGTGGTAGATGATCCAATCCTCTGTTCCATCCGGCGACTTGAAAAAGCCGTTGTGACCGACGCCGTACACGCCGCGTTCGTCGCAGCGCGTGAACACAGGCTGAGCGGCTTTCGTCCATGACGCCGGGTCGAGCAGATCGGCATCGGCGCGGGCGCTCAACATGCCGAGGCAGTAATCAGGCGTCCCGGTATCACACGCCGAGTAAATCACGAAGACGCGACCGCTGCGCACGAGGGCTTCCGGCGCTTCGTTGACCGGAAAACCGCGCGTCTCCCAGTCATACGTCGGCACGGAGATGAGCGCGTGCGGTTCGCCGAGCGTATACGGATTCACCAGCGGCGCGATGACGAGCGCGTTCCGGTTCTCCACACAGCTTGTGTACAAAAAGAAGCGCCGACCGTCCCCCAGATCGAGCAGGTTGGGATCAATCGAGTAGGTGTCGGTCATCTGCGCCTTGAAGTGATAGGGACCCAGCGGATCGTCGCCCGCGCTTTCGAGGACGAAAATCCGGTGATTCGGCGTGTAACCGTCGCTGGCGGTGTAATACATATACCAGCGCGTGCCGATGCGGTAGAACTCCGCTGCCCACATTTCGAGGCTGCGAGTCGGATCGGCATCCTGCCACACGACGATCCCCGGCGCATCTGCCAAGCCACCGAGCGTCGGCGCTTTCCACATGCGGATGCAGTCGGTTTGGGTGGTGGTCAGGTAATAATTGCCGTCGAAGTAGACGATCCACGGGTCGGCGGCAAGGTTGAGCGGGTTAGAGAAAGTCGGGCGCATGATTTTGGGGTGATGGTACGCAAGGACAATGCAGGGATTGTAACGCGGGGGATGAGGTCGTTACAACCTCACCCCCGACACGATTACAGCGTCTCGCTGACCGAATGGATGCCGGTCGCGCCGCTCGGACGCGTCGGCTCATTCGACTCGATCTGCATAGTGCCGTCCGTTTCGATGCAGCGGACTTCAAACGTGTGATAGCCCTCGGTGAACGCCCAATCATAGCGCCACAACTGCCATGTCCGGTCGGAGATCGGCGCGTTGACTGTCGCGTTCTGCCAGTCGCCGCCGTCGATGCGCACCTGAACGCCCGCAATGCCGCGATCCCCTGCCCATGCGATCCCGCCGATGGCGACCAGCGGCTGCGCGCCCGGTTCGGCGGTGGCGTCGCTATCTGCTGCGCGCACCGTGTCGATCACCGAGGTCGCGCGGACAATCGCCTGCTTGTCCCACCCGCGCCGCACCCAGTAGCCATCTTGATCTTCTTCGATGAACTGAATCTCGGTGATCCACTTGGGCTGTTTCATGCCGTAGTGGTTGGGGATGTGGATGCGCAGCGGGAAGCCGTGTTTCGGCAGCAGCGGTTGATCATCCCAAGCGTAGGTCAGCATGATGCGCTCGTCGTTGGCGATCATGTCGAGCGCCAGCGTTTCGTCGAAGCCGTCGCCGCCTTTGATATTCAGGTAGGTTGCGCCTTCGGGGACTTCCATGCTCGCGAGGATGTCCTGCATCGAAACGCCCGTCCATTTGGTTGTGCTGATCAAATCGCCGCCGACCGGGTTCGAGATGCACGACATGGTGATGTAGGCATCGACCGGTTCGTAGTTGCTGCGGATGTCGTCGAGCGTCAGCGCCGCGATGGTCGCCGCGCCGCCGATCTGCGTGGTGAAGGGCAGCGTGTAGCCCTCGGCGGGGATGTCGAGCGGCGTGGCGCGGATGTCGATCCGGTAGTGCTGCGCCAGCGGTGTGATCTCCGGGCGCGTCCCCGGCGCGGGGCTGAAATCGCCGCGCGAGACGGGCAAATTCGCCGCCGTTTCGGGGTCAAGCGTCGCCGCCGGGCTGATCTCGCTGGCGGAGTTGGCGTTCCCGGTGCCGTTGAGCAGGGTGCTCACGCCCGCCCCGACGACGGTGATCGTGGCGGTCGCCGCGCCAAGCTGGACGAGAAACTGGCGGCGGTCAATGGCAGTCGCCGAGACAGGGGTGGCTGAAGACTCAGCCTGAGCGACTGCGCCCGAATAGGCGAAACGTTCGTAGATTTCCCCGACGATCACGCCCCAAATGATCCACAGCAGCAGCGTCCACCCCGCGCCGATCAGCGGGTCGAAGGCGCTCAACGCGCCGAACGAGAGCGCCGCGAAGGGCAAGCCCGCGATCAAGCCGAGGATCGCGCCCGCCGTGCCGTTCGTGCGCCGCTTCGCAAGCGCATTCATCAGGACGAAGAAGAGCGCCCCGGCAATCACGGCGACGACGATCACCAGCAGGATCGCCATGCTTTGCTCGGCGAGTTTCGCCGTCGTATCAGTGCGACCGAGGTTCAACCCCCGGATGACGGCGACCATCGAATCAATACCGAAGGTGATCAAAGGACCGGGCAGAGTCCGCGCCACCCAGTCGAAGGTATCGAACGGGAAGAAGGAAAAACCGGCGAACTGCTGCGCCAGCGCCGCGATGACGATGAGCGGTAAGCTGAGCAGACCACCGATCAGCCCGCCCGTAAGGGGACTCGGTTTGTGCATCATAACAAAGCCTTTCATGAACTTGTGGATGAGCGTGGCTCAGTCCAACGATAGCATTTTTCTGCTCTGTTCGTGTTTAGGAAACGACTAGAAGTCGCGCGGCGGATGGTTTCTATTACGGTTTCTTACACAATGCTAATGATTGCTGGCAAATCTGGCAGGCGCGGCGTACAATCGCCATAGATAAAAGTTGAACGTGACGAGTGTAAAGTAAAAAAACGCCGTTGGGCGGATGTCCTTACTTTCGTCTTTCGACTTTCAACTTTCTACTTTTCCTTTTCACTGGCTTTGGTGATTCAAATGATTGTTGTTGATGCTCACGAAGATATTGCCTATAACGCGCTCCGCTTCGGGCGCGATTACCGCCGCAGCGCCTATGACATTCGCGCCGCCGAGGGTGGAACGTCGTCGAACGGTATTGCCACCACCGGACTCCCCAATGCGCTGCTGGGACGGGTTGCGGTGACGTTTGCGACCTTGTTCGTCGCACCGGATGGGTCGCCGGGGATGCTGGACGACTCCCCCAAGTATAAGACTCCGGGCGAAGCGTATGAGCAGGCGATCAAGCAGATCGATTACTATCACCGGCTGGCGGATGAGACGGATAAAATCCGCCTGATCTACTCGCGTGCCGATCTCGACGCGGTGCTGGCGACATGGGAAGACGGCGTACCCGCCGAGCAGCATGTGCAGGGCTTGGTCATCTTGATGGAAAACGGCGACCCGATCCTTGAGCCGAAACAGTTCGAGGAATGGTACGAACGCGGTGTGCGCGTCGTCGGTCCGGCGTGGACGGCGTCGCGCTACTGCGGCGGCACGCAGGCTCCCGGCGGCTTGACCGCGCTCGGATGCGAACTGCTCGACGTGCTGGCGGGCTTCAACGTCATTCTCGATCTGTCGCACATGGCGGAACAGTCGTATCTCGAAGCGGTTGATGCCTACGAGGGCGTGATCATCGCCAGCCACAGCAACCCGCGCAAATTCCGCAACACGGATCGCCACCTGAGCGATGACATGATCCGCCGCCTTGCCGAACGTGACGGCGTGATGGGGATCGTGCCGTACAACCGCTTCTTGAGCGAGACATGGCAGCCGGGAGATCGGAAGGCGGATGTGCCGCTGTCGGTAGTCCTCGCCGCAATCGATCACGTCTGTCAGGTGACGGGCAGCGCGCAGCATGTCGGCTTCGGCTCGGATTTCGACGGCGGGTTTGGTGTCGCCAGCATTCCCGAAGGACTCGACACGATCACCGACCTGCTGACCATCGGCGATCATTTGCGGACGCGGGGGTACGCTGAAGGCGACATCGAGGCGATTCTCGGCGGTAACTGGCTGCGAAAACTGCGGCAAACCCTGCCGTGACGCTGCGGCAATCCACTTTGGTTCTTACTCCTAAGGCAGGCGCGGATATGATCGGAGTCGCACAATTTGGCATTGCCCTCGGCGCGCTCGGCGTTGTGCTGATGCTCATCGGCTTGTTCCCCGGCGTGATCGGTTTCGCGCCGGTCGAGGGGATCGGCATGGTGCAGTTTGCGGGGATCGTCGTCGGGTTCGCGCTGCTGATCCTCGGCGCGCTGATGTATGTCAAATACACGTTCTACGAGCAGCGCGCCGCCACGCTTTCCCAGCAAATTGGCGTGCGGCTCGCGCTGACCGGGATTGTTCTGGCGATGATGGTCGGCTTGGCAGACGCCTTTGGTTACGGATCGCACCCGCGCACCGAGTCGGCGGATATGTTCTTCGGGTCGCTGCAAGCCGCCGGGACGCTGATCGGATTCATGATCGCCTCGGTCGGAGTCACGATCTACGCGCTAACCGGTTCGCCACCCGGTCAAAACAATCATTCATGAGCCTATAACTAGCGTATTGATGCGCTTGTCGATACAATTATTTAGGTAAGTTCGAACTCTCCCTACTGGCGCGCTCAGGAGGCGTTTAGATGCGTAATATTGCACGTTTGGTATTTGTATTAGCACTTCTTCTCATGACTGTGATCCCCGCGTTCGCGCAGGAACGTCCGTCCGTGCTCGAAATCCTCGAAAACGATGCGGATGGTCGCTTCACCACTCTGGTGGCAGCGATTGATGCGGCGGGTCTTCGCGAAACTCTTGAAGGTGAAGGTCCTTTCACCATCCTCGCCCCGACCAATGACGCCTTCCAGACGGCTTTGGACGCGATGGGCTTGACCCCTGAGGACGCGCTGGCGTTGGGCGAACCCCTCCAGATGGTGCTGCTCAAACACGTCATCCCCGGTCAGTATTTCTTCCGTAACCTGACGAGCGGTCCGACCCTCGAAACCGTTGGCGGCGAAACCGTCACCTTCGACCTGACCGACGGCGTGTTCACGGTCAATGGCGTCGGCATCTCCGACCCGGATCAGCTTGGCTCGAATGGTATCGTCCACGCGATTGATGGCGTCCTGCTCCCTGATATGCTCGCGGGCATGGTGGGTCAGGCGACCGAAGAACCTGCGCCGGAAGAAACCCCGGTGGCGGAAGCCCCGTCCCGCCCGACGCTCGGCGAACTGCTGGCGGCGGATGCTGATGGTCGCTTCACGACCCTGCTGGCGGCGGTCGAAGCTGCTGGTCTGACCGATGCGCTCAGCGCTGAAGGTCCGCTCACGGTGCTCGCCCCGACGAACGACGCGTTCGCCGAAGCTCTCGCCTACCTCGGCATGAGCGCTGAAGACCTGCTCGCCGATACGGACACGCTGACGGCGGTTCTGGCGTACCATGTTATCCCCGGTCAGTATTTCTTCCGTAACCTGACGGCTGGTCCCGAGCTGGAAACGCTGAACGGCGCGACGGTTGATTTCGACCTGACCGACGGCTTCTTCTCGGTCAACGGCGTTGGCATCTCCGACCCGGATCAACTGGCGTCGAATGGTATCTTCCATGTGATCGACGGCGTGCTGCTCCCGCCCGCGATTGCGGAAGCGGTGGCGGCGAACCGCGCGAATGTGCGTTTCGTCCATGCCTCGCCTGACTTCGGTTCGGCTGATCTGTATGCGAATGGTCTGGTGCAGGCTGAAGGCGTCGGCTTCGGCGGCGCGACCGAGTGGATGGATGTCGCTGCGGGTACGTTTGACATCGGCGTTGCCCCGGCGGGCGGCGAAGCTGCCAGCATCGGCTCCGGCGAAGTTGCCCCCGGCTCGTGGGTGACGGTCGTCGTCCTCGGTTCGGCGGATGCGGGGACTGCCCGTGTTCAGTTCGTTACCGAAGATTACTCGGAAGTAGCGTCGGATCGCGCGCGCGTCAGTGTGATGCACGCGGTCGAGAACCTCGGCGCGGTTGACGTGCTGGTGAACGGCGATCTGCTGATCGGCGCGCTGTACTACCCCGGCGCGAACGGCGACAACGACGGCGTCGATACGCGCGACATTCCGGCGGGCGTGTACAACGTGACCGTCAACGGCGCGGGCACGAGCAACGTGGCGGTGGATGCGGGTAATGTGCGCTTCAACGGCGGCAGCAACTACCTCGTGATCGCTGGCGGCGTCCCCGGTGGTGTCCAGTTCATCGTGCTGGAAACCGCTGCTGCTCCGGCTGAATAATTAACTCGTTCGGACGAGGGCGACCTCGTCCAATCAAAACCCCGATCCACACGGATCGGGGTTTTTTGATTCCCTACAAAGATCGGGCGTCAGGCAGGCTTTTCGGCGTAGATCAGCGTGAACACGCCGCCCAAGTCGGAGCGCGTGAGGTTGACGAAACCCGCGTCCGTCAGCAGGCGGGTTTGTTCTGTTTCGGTGGCGACGACGTTGCCCCAGACCAATTCGCTGAACTGCACGAGGACGGACATCGTAAAGCGCGGGTCACGTAGATCGGCGGGGTTTTCCGCCCACGTTTCGTCGAGGATGAACAGCTTGCCGCCCGGCTTGAGCGCCCGCTGTGCCGACTCCAGCACGGATGGACGCACAGACACGGGGAGTTCGTGCAAGACCTCGAACATCAGCGCCAGATCGAAACGATCATCGAAGGGGGCACTGTCCTTCTTGGTGCGCCTGAACTGCACGCGATCACCGTAGCCACGCACGCTGGCTTCCGTTTTCGCCAGTTCGATTCCATACGGATCGACGTCGATGCCGACGAATCTGCAATTGGGATACGCATCCGCCAGCTTAAAGATCAACTGACCCGCGCCGCAGCCCACGTCGAGGATGTCGATGCCTCTATCGAGCGCCGCGCCGAATGTTTCGGGCAGCACTTTACCGACGACGAGCCGCTGCATCGGGTGGGTGAGCGACGCGACCCACGCCGAGAAGTCTAAGCCGTGTTCCCCGAAGGCATGGACGCTCCCATCGGTGAAGGCGGCGGGGTAGCGATCAAAATCCGCTGCCAGATGCGATATGAAGCCTTCGGCGAACCCGCCCAAATAGCGTGGATGATCGCGGTCGAGCAGCACAGTCTCCATGCCCGGCGGCAGCACAAAGCGCCCCGCGTCGAGTTCCAGCACCGAGAGCGCATAGCCGACTTCGCACCACACGCGGACATACGGCGCGTGTAGGTTGAGCCGCGCCGCGAGATCGGCGGCGGTCAGCCCGCCCGTTTCTTTCAGCGCGGCGATCATGCCGAGGCGTAAGCCTAACCCGATCACCTGCACGGTTTGTAAGCCGCGAAAGGCATTCAGGACGAAGTCAAACTGCGCTTTGGTTGGCTGCGGTTGCATCGGAGACCTCGACAGGCTGGATCGGCGTGGTATCGGCGGGCATCGGCGCAAGCATGGCTGGCATGGCAGGTGATGTTTGCGGTGCGGCGGGCGGCGGGTTCTTGCCGCACACCAGCCCGGCGAGCGCCCCGGTCACTTCGGCACGCAGGCGGGCACGGAACGCGCGCGGTTTCTCCTCCGGCTTTTTGCCGAAGAACGTGTAGGTAAAGTTTTCCTGAATGTGCCCGCTCGTGACGACGAGTTCGGGCTTCCATTCGTCAAGCCGCTGCCATGCGCCGCCGACGCATTGATCCAGCCGAAACTGGATTTGCACATCGCCGTGCGCGCCGCGCAGCCGCATATCCAGCGCGACCGGCAGCATCAGATTGCGCTTGTTCACACTTTTGAACAGGTGATCGGTCAGCCGCTTGACCGCGCCACGCACGGCGCGCTCGGCATTCTTCTGGTCGAGTTTGGCGCTGCGGCGCACGGCGCGATCAATCCGCGCGGTCGTGCTGCGATCCGCCACGATGGTACTGCGATTCACCCGCCCATACATATCGTATTGACTCAACCGCAGTGCGGTCACCCGCCAGCCAGAGAGCTTCTTGCCATCCGTGCCGATCAACTGCTTGCTGGCGGCATATGCGCCTGCCTGACAGGGCAGCGGCGGCATATCGTTTTGCGCGTGCTGCTGCCAGAGCTGGCGGCGACCTTCGGTGCTGCTCTGGTCGATGTATGGGTTGAGCGCGTAGGGGACTTGCCACTGCGGGAACGTCGGCGGGCGCTCGAACAGCACCCGGATGATGATCGTAAGCAGCCAGATCAGGATGAGCACGATCCCGATCCCCGCGACGACCACCGCAGCGGTCAGCGGGTCAATGCCGTCGAGATCGACCGGCAGGCTGAAGCCGCTCCCGGCGGGCGGCGCAGCTTGCGCGGGCAGCCCGGTATCAATTGGCGGCGGCATCGTCACGGTGAAACGGGCGATATTCGCCTGTCCCTCGAAGGTCGGCGGTAAATCGCGCACGCCGAGCGTGGCGACGAGCCGCTGCACTGTCCCCGGCGGGAAGCGGCTCACCGAGAAAGAGAGCGTAACAGTATGGAGATTTTCCCCGGTGGGGAGCGGTGGCACTTCCACCGAGTCGAGCGCTTCTTCCGTGTCGGCGGTGAGCAGCCACGCGGTCACAGGGGTATCGACCGGATCGCCCAAGTTCGTCACTTCGAACTGCACGATCACATCGTCGCCGGAGACCGTGCGCGAGATGTTGCGAATTTGATAGTCAATGGCGACCGCCTGCTGCGCGTGCACAGGCAGGATCGACACGAGCGCGATCAGGCTGATTGCCATCAAGGACAGAAGAAGCTTTTTCATTCTAACAACACCTTACCGCTGAGCTAGCGCGCTAGTAAGCGTCCAACTTTAACTATAGACGCAAACGGTGTTCTTTCCAAGACGTTCAGGCGGCGTTTACCCAACGGCGTCGGGCAAAACCTGTCCGGGACGTGTCCGAAGCGTGTCCGGTTCTTCGGACGGCGACCACCCCGCTTTGAGATGCTGAATTCATCGACCGATGACAGTGTCTTGAGGGGAAAACCTGATGAACACGTTCGAGACTGATGGTCCGCGTCCGCCGATCATTCCGCCCGGCAGCATCACCCGCTAATCACCGCACTATGCAGAAACAGATAAAGGCTCGTCACCGACGAGCCTTTGTCGTTGTTGTCTGTGCTCAGGTGGCAGTGAGACGGGTCGAGTTGTACTCTCCAGCGTCCAACCGTCGCCTAAAATTGGCAATCGCGCTGATCAAGTAGTCGCGCGCTGCCGATTCCGGCAGTCGCTGTGCCAAGCCATCGGCGGCAAGCATAAACTGCCGGGCGACCTTCGGCTTCCCTGCCCGTGCTTCACAGGTTGCCAGCGCGAAGCGAATCTCCGCCATACCGAGGAAGTTGCGATTCCACAGGTATTCGTCGTGGACATCGTGCAGCAGTTCGCGCGCTTCGTCGAACTTCCCGATATAGGGCAGCACCAATGCTAACCCGTGCTTGGCAAAGGGGATCAGCGTGCCGAGATCGAGTTCCTTGCACATCTTCAACGCGCTCCGGTACAGTCGTTCGGCGCGCGCGTAATCGAGACGCTCCAAGTACAAGCCCGCTTGCTGCATGAAGACAAGGGCGTTACGCCGTTCGGTCTCGACCAAGTCGTTGAGCGACATGGCGTCTTGCAAGCACTGTTCTGCTCGGGCGAAATCGCGTCTGAGGCGGAACGCCGTCGCCCGCTGCATGTGCGCGCGAAGCTGGATATTCGGGTCGTTGGCAGTGTCGATAGCAAGCCGCGCATGTTCAAGTGCCAGCGCGTCTTCCGAACGGGTGTTGCGATAATGTGCCAGCAGCACATGGGTTTCCGCCACAAGCTGCGGGTTCTCAACCGTTTCGACCAACGCAAGCATATCATCAATCACTGCTTGAGGCAGTTCCGTATAGGCATTGTAGCCCAGCGCCAGCATCACGCACTGCAAGGCATGAAGTTTTGCTTCCGGGTCTCGCATATCCCAGATATGGTCGAGCGCAAGGAGCGCAGTCGTGACCCCGCGCCGCAGATCGCCATGCAGCGCCAGAAACGACGCCAACACCCCGGAGAGGCGTCCTTTCAAATCGCTGTTTAGCTCTGTTTCGCTGGCATCTATCGCGCGGATCAGCGCTTCCAACATGCGGTTTATCCCTACACTCTGGTTATCAACCAAGACCAACGTGTTGGCGATCATGAGGAATATGTCGATGGTGTCTTGGATGAGGCGAGGTTTACCAAACCCGCCTTGCAAAGTTTTGTGAACGAAGTCGAGGCGCTCGGTGATCCATTGAGGATTACCGGCGTTGAGGCGGATCAATTTCAAACAGCTATCGAGGTAATTGGGATCAAAAAGACCCCTAGCATTGTTGGGAATGCCAAAACCATCCATCTATGCATCTCACTTGTTGTGGGGAGAGGCGATCCTAGCACTTAAGTATCTCTACACAATATTGAGATTTAAGGGGTTTGGCAAGAGTTTTATTGGAGGGAATCGTCACGATTCCCTCATGCAGAATGTACTATGTGTTCGGCTAGTTCGACTCAAACCGCCAGACGCCGCCGTTGAACGAGGTCAAATAGAGTTCGCCCGCATCATCCTCGCCAAATGAGCTGATCGCTTCGCCGGTGCTGCCGACCAGCACGTCGCTGACCCATGTGCCGGATTCGTCACGGAAGGCGTACCACATCCGACCGGAGCCGAAATCAGCGTACAGATAAATGCCCTGCAAGGCAGGGGCAAGACTGCCGCGATAGACGTAGCCGCCGGTGATCGAAATCCCCTGCGCGTGCGAGTACTCGGCGAACGGCATGACGGCATCAGCGGGTGCGGGGACGCCGCTGTACGGGTGCGTGCCTTCATACAGATTCCAACCGAGATTCGCGCCACCAACACCCGCCGGGATGAAGCTGACTTCTTCGTACTGGTTCTGCCCGACATCGCCGACGTACAGATCGCCCGTCTCGCGGTCGAAGCTGTAGCGCCATGGGTTGCGCACGCCATATAACCAAACTTCCGGCGCGCCGTTTGTGCCATCGGCGAAGGGGTTATCCGCCGGGATGCCATAGGGTTCGCCGCCGTCTACGTCAATCCGCAGGATCGAGCCGAGCAGCGCAAACGTATTTTGCCCGTTAAGCTGCGGATCACCCTGCGAGCCGCCGTCGCCCAAGCCGATGTACAGGTAGCCATCCGGTCCGAACTGTAAATGCCCGCCATTGTGATTCGGGTAGGGCTGCTCGACGTAGAGCAGGCGTACTTCGCTGTCCGGGTCGGCGGCGTTCGGGTTGTCCGCGCTCACGCTGTAGCGTGCCACGACGGTATTGCCCGTGCGCGCCTCGCTGTAGTTGACGTAGAAGGTGCCGTTTTCTTCGTAGTCGGGGTGAAACGCCAGACCGAGTAAGCCCTGCTCATTGCCCGCGCTGGTGATACGCGGCTGAATGTCGAGGAAGGGCTGCTCGATAGTCGTGCCGTCCTGCACGATGTAGATTTGCCCATACTGACTGACGACGAATAACCGCCCGCTGTCGTCACCTGCGCCGGTTACATACAGCGGACGTTGAAACCCGCTTGCGACTTCGACCAAGCGGAACGAGTCTTCTGTCGGCGGCGTGGTCTGCGCGTCAACTGACGATACCATCAAGAGCAGCGCGAGGCACAGCGTTGCCAATTTGTACATACTTCATCCTTTCGGGTACGTTGGCGTCATTGTACCGTGAAGGAGACTGGTGCCACCTTAGATGAAGATGAACCGCCGGATAGCGCGCAGGACAAGGAAGCCGGTGATCGTGACCGGGTCAGCTTGCGTCAGCGATGGGATCGTCCCGAACAGCGTATCGACCACGAGCGACTGTGTTTTGACGAAGCGCAGCAGCCCTTCATCGCCGTTGCGCCGCCCGATCCCGCTCTGCTTGTCGCCGCCCATTGGCAGCGACGGCGTCCCGAAGACCAACTGCGGACGGTTGATGCTCACGTCACCCGCGTCGATCAAGCGCGCCAACCGTTCGCCGCGCCGCAGATCGCGCGTGAAGATGCACGCGGACAAACCGTATTCGTTGTCGTTCGCCAACCGGATCGCTTCGTCGGCGTCTTTCACCTTCATGATCGGCACAATTGGACCAAAGGTCTCTTCGGTCATGACCTTCATGGTGTGATCGACGTCCACGAGGATCGTCGGCTCGTAGAACAGGGGACCCAAGTCGGGGCGGCGCTTGCCGCCGTGCAGGACTTTCGCCCCTTTGGCAATTGCCTCGTTGACGTGTTCCTCGGCGCGCAGTAGTTCCCGCTGGTTGGTCAGGCTGCCCATATGCACGTCGTAGCCGTCGCCTGAACCCACGACAAGCTGCTTGGCATAATCGACGATGGTGGCGACGAATTCCTCGTAGATGCCGCTTTCGACATACACGCGCTCCACGCTGACGCACGCCTGCCCCGCGTTTTCGAGCGCGCCTTTGAGCGTGCCCGTTGCGGCGGCGATCACGTTGGCGTCGTTGAGGATGATCACCGGGTCTTTGCCGCCCAATTCGAGCGTGCAGGGGATCAAGCGCTCGGCGGCGCGCAGCGCGACCTTCTTGCCGTTGGCGGTGCTGCCCGTAAACATGATGTAATCGACGTGATCGACCAGCGCCGCGCCTGTGCGCCCGTCGCCGGTGACGATCTGCACGACATCTTTCGGGATGCCGACTTTGTGCATCAGTTCGACGGCATAGAAGGCAGTGTACGGGGTGACTTCGCTCGGCTTGAGGATCGCCGTGTTGCCCATGACAATCGCCGCGAACAGGTCGGTCAGCGCGTTGAGCAGCGGATAATTCCACGGGCTGATGAAGCCGACGACGCCGTACGGCTTATAGGTGACTTTGGCGCGTTGAATGTAGGGGAACAACGTCTTCCGCCGCTGCGGACGGCTGACTCTCGGCGCGACTTTGGCGAAATAATCGACCGCCGCATCCACGACGGCGAGTTCGACGAAGGCATTCGCATCGACTTTGCCCGTTTCGCGCCGCATGATCGCCATCGCGTTCTTCTGGTCTTGCCAGATCGCGTGCCGCCATTTATGCAGCAGTCGCGCACGTTCATGCACGCCGAGCGCCTGCCACAGCGGTTGGGCTGCCCGCGCCCGCTTGACGGCTTCGGCGACATCATCCGATGTCATCACCGGGACGGTGCCGAGTTTTTCGTTCGTAACCGGGTTGAAGACCGTAATCGTCTCGCGGGACGCCGTCCCGTTAAGTGACTTGCCTTCTAGCACTGCCATCATCAAGCCCTTCTAATCAAATCTCTATTTGATTTATCGCCTAATTGTATCCAACATGCGCGGCTAGATGCTATAGTTCTGTTGTGCTTACTAATGTTCACCTTTTTGAGGCAGTATGCTGCGCTGTGGAATTGACCTGATCGAGAATCACCGGATCGCCGATGGCATTGACCGCTTCGGCGACCGTTTCCTCAACCGCTTCTTCACGGCGCATGAACGTGCCGACTGCGAAGATCAAGCGCACCGGCTGGCGGCGCGGCTGGCGGCGAAAGAAGCGGTCGCTAAAGCGCTCGGCACAGGCATCGGCGATGTGAGCTGGAAAGACATCGAAATTCGCGGGGATGAGCGCGGGCGTCCGCGTTTGGTCTTATACGGGGCAGCGGCGGCGCTCTCGGCGGAACTCGGCTTGACCGAGTGGGATGTCAGCCTGACGCACACCGCTGCTTATGCCAGCGCGATTGCCGTCGCGCGGTAAGCCGTTCTAAAGCAAGTTCTCGAAAGAAATGAAAGAGGACAAGGCATGCCTTGTCCCTACAAAATCCGCTTTCGTAGGGACGAGACATGTCTCGTCCTCTTTGATTTGTTTCGAGACCCTACTTTAGCGTATGATTCGCGCGAAGAGAATGGATTGACCAATGGCAGATCGACCTGATCCCGATGCGCTGCTGGCATACGTCCAGCGCGAGGACTCCCGCGCCCGACGCGGCA
>JACSRG010000732.1 GCA_014879865.1 Anaerolinea sp. | reverse complement strand
TATGGTATGCATACCATATCGACGCGCATTGAGCCTTAGGATAAGCCAAACTCATGTCAAATCAGCCATCATTTGAGCTTGCAGCAGATACTATCGATCCGACCCGCGTGCCGCAGCGCGCCCTGTACACCGGCGCAAAGATGCCCGGCATTGGACTGGGGACTTTCGGTTCTGACCGCTTTTCCGGCGAGGACATCGCCGAGGCGGTTCGAGGGGCGATTTCGGTCGGCTACCGTCACATCGACTGTGCTTCCGTCTACGGGAACGAACACCTGATCGGCGCAGCGCTGCGCACCGTTTTGACCAGCGGTTTGGTCAGCCGTGAGGAGTTGTGGATCACCTCGAAGTTGTGGAATGACAAGCACGACGAAGCCGATGTGATCGCCTCGTGCCAGCAATCCTTGAAAGACCTCCAGCTTGAGTACCTCGATCTGTACCTGATCCACTGGCCCTTCCCGAATTATCATGCACCGGGGGTCGATGTCTCCTCGCGCGACCCGCACGCTAAGCCGTACATCCACGAGTCGTATATGAAGACGTGGCGGCAGCTTGAAAAGCTGGTCGAAATGGGGCTGGTGAAACACATCGGCACGTCCAACATGACCATCCCCAAGCTCGAACTGCTGGTGCGCGATGCGGCGGTTCAGCCCGCTGCCAACGAGATGGAACTGCACCCGCATTTCCAGCAGCCCGCACTCTTTCAGTACTGCCTCGATCACCAGATCGTGCCGGTTGGCTTCTCCCCGATTGGGTCGCCCTCACGCCCGGATCGCGACAAGACCGCCGATGACACGGTCGATATTGAAGACCCGGTCATCGTGCGCATCGCGGAACGCCTCGGCGTGCATCCGGCGGTCGTATGCGTGAAGTGGGCGGTGCAGCGCGGGCAAGTCCCGATTCCCTTCTCCATCTATCGCGATCAGTACCGGGACAATCTGGAATGCGCCACCACGCCCCCGCTGACAGACGAGGAGATGCAGGCGATTGCCGGGATCGACAAGAACTGCCGTCTGATCAAAGGACAGGTCTTCCTGTGGGAAGGCGCGAAAAGTTGGGAAGATTTATGGGACGTGGACGGCGTGATCGCCTCGGTCTAACATGAACTATCTGATCACGATTGACGTCGGCACGTCGAGCACCAAGACCGCCCTGTGGGATGCGCACGGCAGCACCCTCGCCGAAGCCGCGCACGCCTACCCGCTGACGCGCCCGGAAGCGTTGTGGGCGGAGATCGACCCGCTGTTGTGGTGGGAAGCAGTCGGCGTCACCGTGCGTCAGGTGATCGCCGCGAGCGGCATCGCGCCCCGTGACGTGATCGGTATCGGCATGGACGCGGTCGGCTGGACGATGATCCCGGTCGATGCACAGGTGAATCCGCTGCATCCCGCGCTGATCTGGCTGGATCGCCGCGCCGGAGAGCAAACACGCTGGCTCAAAGCGCTGCCCAACGCGGATCGGTTGATCGCACTCGGCGGCAACCCGCTCGATGAAGCTTATATCACGCCCAAGCTGCTGTGGCTTAAGCAGCAGCACCCGGACATCTTCGATGCGGCGTACCGCTTTCTCGACGCGACCGGCTTCATCACCGCCAAACTCACCGGTGAGTTCATCTGTGACACGACGCAAGCCTACGGCTATCACTTCTTCGACGTTGCCAACCTGTGCTGGGACGCCCCTGCTGCTGAGGCAATCGGGATTCCGCTCGACAAGCTGCCGGGGCTGTGCGCGCCGACACAGGTCGCCGGGACGCTCACGGCAAACGCAGCGTCGCATTTGGGGCTGCCGGAAGGAATACCGGTCATCGCGGGCTGTCTCGATGCGGCAGCGGGCGCGTTAGGCGCGGGCGTCACCCGCGTGGGTCACACCAACGAACAGGGAGGACAGGCGGGCGGCATGGCAGTCAGCCTTGACCGTGTGGTGATCGAGCCGCGCTTGATCTTCTGCCCGCATGTGATCCCCGGTCAGTACATCTTGCAGGCAGGGACAGTCGGCGGCGGTTCGCTCGGTTGGTTCCGCGACCAGTTCGGGCAAATCGAAGCCAGCGCCGCCGCCCTGCTCCACCAGAGCCCGTTTGAGCTGTTCAGCCAGCAAGCCGCAAGCAGCACCGTCGGCGCGAATGGGTTGATCTTCCTGCCCTATATGGCGGGCGAACGCACCCCGTTGTGGAGCAGCACCGTGCGCGGTAGTTTCATCGGGCTGACCTACACGACCACCCGCGCCGATATGCTGCGCGCCATCATGGAAGGCTGCGCGTTTGCCGTCTACGACAATCTGCAAATCGCCGAAGAACACGGCGTGACCGTCTCCGAATACCTCGGATCGGGCGGCGCGACGCAAAGCGCCGTCTGGTGCCAGATCAAAGCCGATATTTACGGCAAACCGTTCATCGTGGCGCGGCGGCGCGATGGCGGCGAAGGCGGACACAGTCTCGGTTTGTTCGCCTTGACCGCCTACGGCATTGGTCTCGTCGATGACATCGCCGCGTGCGTGGAGTCGCTGCTGCCCAACCGTACCGTCTACGAACCATCCGCCAAGCACCACGCGCTGTACCAAGAGCTTTTCGGCGTGTATCGCCGTATTTCCCGCAAGCTGCTCGATGATTTCGATCAGCTTACAGCCATTGTTCGACAAGGACAGACAATCACATGACGACCATGAACGCCGCAGTGCTCGAAAATCAGGGCGTAATGACATATCAAACCGTACCGCTGCCCGCGCCGCGCCCCGGTCATGCCCTGCTGAAGGTCAAGTCGGTTTCGATTTGCGGCTCGGATATTAAACGCTACGTCTCCGGTCATCGCCTCTACCCGCTGATTCTGGGACATGAGTGCGCCGGGATTATCGAGCAGGTGGGTGAAGGCGTCGATTCAAATCTAATCGGCAAGCACGCGGCGGTGATCCCGCTCGTGCCGTGCTTCGAGTGTTCACAGTGCAAGGCGGGGCGCTATTCCGCCTGTCACAAGTATTCGTTCATCGGGTCACGGCAGGCGGGCGGCTTCGCCGAATATGTCGAACTGCCAGAACGCAGCATCTTCGTCGTGCCGGACGAACTCTCCTTCGAGCACGTCGCGCTGATCGAACCTTCGACC
>JACSRG010000833.1 GCA_014879865.1 Anaerolinea sp. | reverse complement strand
CGTGTATGCCTACGTGTCGCAGTTCGTCAAAAACGAATTCCTGCGCCGCTGCTTCTCGTTCCATCCGCTTCTGATCGGCGGCAATCCGTTCGACGCCCCGTCGATCTACGCGATGATCCACTATCTTGAACGCGAGTGGGGCATCCACTGGGCGATGGGCGGCACGGGCGCGCTGGTCGCGGCGCTCGGCAAGCTGTTCACCGACCTCGGCGGCAAAATCCACCTCAACGCGGAGATCGCCGAAATCACGGTGAATGATGCGGCGCGGCGTGTGACGGGCGTGCGCATGAAAGACGGCACGCTGCACACGGCAGATCACGTCGTCTCGAATGCCGATGTCGCCTACACCTACCGCAATATGATCCCCGAACAGTATCGCCGTCACTGGACGAATCGCAAGATCGACAGCTTGAAGTACAGCATGTCGCTGGCGGTGATCTACTTCGGCACGAAGCGGCAGTACCGCGATCAGGGCTTGGCGCATCACAACATCATCCTCGGCGAACGCTATAAGGAACTGCTGAACGACATCTTCAACAAGCAGATCGTCGGCGACGATTTCTCGCTCTACCTGCACATGCCGACGCTGACCGATCCGAGCATCGCGCCGGAGGGACACGAATTGTTCTACGTCCTCGCGCCTGTGCCGCATCTCGGTTCTGGCACGGATTGGACGCAGAAGGCGAAGCCCTACCGTGACCTGATCATGAATTTCTTGGAGCAGAATTACCTGCCCGACCTGCAAGCCAACATCGTCGCGGAACACATGATCGACCCGCTGCACTTCCGCGATACGCTCAACAGCCATATGGGGTCGGCGTTCTCGGTGCAGCCCGTGCTGACGCAGTCGGCATGGTTCCGCCCGCATAACCAGTCGGAAGACTTCGAGAACCTGTTCTTCGTGGGCGCGGGGACACATCCCGGCGCGGGTCTGCCGGGGGTCTTGTCGTCGTCGATCATTGTCGAAAATCTCATCGGCGGAGAAGCGCGGCGCGAATCCGCTCAACTGGTTACAGAGGTCGCGTAAATGACGGTACAGCTTCAGCAGTACACTTGGGAAACAGCGCTGCTCGATTGGGCGCAGCACGCCCTTGATTCACACGTGCCATCCGAGCGCGTCCGCGCCGACAGCGAACTGCTCGACGCTGCTTACCAACACTGCGAAGCGATCACCCGCATTCACAGCCGCACGTTTCATCTCGCGTCCGCGCTGCTGCCGCCCGAAAAGCGGCGGGCGGTGCGGGCGCTGTATGCATTTTGTCGTGTAACCGATGACTTGGTGGATCGGGCACAGGGGACAGGCGAAGATACGCTTGCCGCGCTCAAGGCGTGGCGCGAACGTGCGCTTGATCCGCACCCGCCCGCCGATCAACCGGTCGCGCTGGCGTGGGCGGATGCGCGCGCGCGTTACAACATCCCGGCAGGCTACGCCGAGCAGTTGATCGACGGCGTGGCGCGTGACCTGACGCACAAGCGCTATCAGACGTTCGAGCAGTTGGCGGCGTATTCCTACGGCGTCGCCTCGACCGTCGGCTTGATGGCGATGCACATCATCGGCTACAGCACCGAACACGCGCTGCCCTACGCGGTGCGGCTCGGCGTGGCGCTGCAAGTGACCAACATCCTGCGCGATGTGGCAGAAGACCGGCGCGCGGGGCGCGTCTACCTGCCTGCCGAGGAACTGGCGGCGTTCAACCTGACCGAGAGCGACCTCGACGTGGGGCGCGTCGATAATCGCTGGCGGGCGTTCATGCGCTTCCAGATCGAGCGCAACCGCCGCCTGTACGACGAGGCGCTGCCGGGGATTGCCACGCTCAAGAGCGAGGGGCGGTTCGCCATCGGCGCTGCCGCCGAACTATACCGCGCCATCCTCACCGACATCGAGGTGAACGATTACGATGTGTTCTCGCGCCGCGCGCATGTGCGGACGCGGGGCAAGATCGCGCGTTTGCCGAAAATCTGGTGGCGCAGCCGGACGGTCAAGCTGCATTAAGTGCTGCACACGCACCACGTCAACGAAAGCCCCGTCTTAACCTTCCCCTGAATTCGGGGAGGGTCGGAGGTGGGGCTAAATAGCATGGGCTTAAGTTGGTACCCATGGGACGCCCCTCCCACGCTTCCTAGAGTCGTGCCATTTCTCCTTACACAGATGCTCGTGCGCTCTCGTGTACCTGCCATGAGGTATAATAAGACAACAAACAGCGGAGAGAACGAGCCATGAAAATAGGGGTAGTCGGCAGTGGATTCGTCGGAGCGACGGCAGCATACGCCCTCGTAATGCGCGGCGTCGGCAGTGAAATTGTGCTCGTGGACAAGGACGACAAGCGGGCGCGGGCAGAAGCGGACGACATCGCCCATGCCGTGCCGTTCGCCCACGCGATGCAGGTCTATGCCGGGGATTACACGGCGTTGAACGGGGCGCGAGTCGTGATCATGGCGGCGGGCGTCAACCAGAAACCCGGCGAAACGCGCTTGCAACTGCTCGAACGCAATCAAGCCGTCTTCAACGACGTGATCCCGCAGATCATCGCCAACGCTCCCGGCGCGGTGATCGTCGTGGCGACCAACCCGGTCGATGTGATGACGCATCTCACGGCGCGCATCGCCGCCGGTCACGGTTGGAAGAAAGGCGCGGTCTTGGGCAGCGGCACGACGCTCGACACGGCGCGCTTTCGCTTTTTGCTTGGGCGGCACTTGGGCATCGACGCGCAGCACGTTCACGCCTACGTCGTGGGCGAACACGGCGACTCGGAAGTGCTGACGTGGTCGCTGGTAAGCATCGGCGGCATCCCCCTTGAAGACTTCATTCAACAGCGCCACATCGCGCTCGACGCGGCACAGCGTGCCGAGATCGACGAGAACGTGCGCCGTGCCGCCTATCACATCATCGAAGGCAAGAAGGCGACCTATTACGGTATCGGCAGCGCCTTGGCGCGCATCACCGATGTGATTCTGCGGGATCAGAGCGCCATTTTGACCGTGTGCGCTCCGGCGGATGAGGTCGCAGGCGTGAACGATGTCACCGTCGCGCTGCCGTATCTGGTCAGCGGCGCGGGCGTGGTCGAACGGCTGCCGCTGCCGATCAGCGCATCG
>JACSRG010000831.1 GCA_014879865.1 Anaerolinea sp. | reverse complement strand
CTACAATTGGCTTAACTGGGTTAATGTCGTGAGGTCAATGATGTCGCTGTCCCGCTTCACCCTCCTGCTAATCGTCTCGCTGCTGCTGACCGTCCCACTGTTCGCGCAGTCCGCCGCGCCCGTGACGGGTACTATTTCCGGTCACGTCTACATGGCAGATGGCGTAACGCCTGTCCCGAACGCGCTGATTCACTTGCGTACAGACGAGATTCAACACTTGATCGTCTTTGACGGACAAGCCGATGCGATTGGCAGGTTTCAAATTGCTGTGCCGCCGGGTTCGTATGAAGTTATTGCCGAAGGGATGGGGTTAGGTTTGGTCTGGTATATCAGTCCTGATGGCGTGCAAATCGTTACCGTCAGCGCCGGACAAACCATCACAGGGATCGACATTCGGCTGCCGCACGGGAATGGCAGCATCAGTGGTCAGGTCGTCGCCCCCGATGGAACCACACCCCTTCCGAATACTCTAGTCCAATTATTGCGCTTATATGCTTTCGAGCGCAGTCATTACATTCAATTTCAAAGCTACGCTGGTGTCGAAACCGATGCGAATGGCGAATTCGCCTTCGGACTGCCCGATGGGACGTATTTGCTGCAAGCATTCCCATATGAGTACCTGAGTCAATTTTACCCATCAGGCGATCAATACAGCGGACAGCGTCTCGTGATCACCAACGGGAACAGCATCAGCGGCTTGCACTTCGTCATGAGTTCCGGCAATGGATTCATCAGCGGGCGCGTGACCGCGGGTGATGGTGTGACTCCGCTGTCCGCTGTCCCCGTCCGCGCCCGTGATTCGAGCAACTACTATTTTGGTGGCGCAGCCGAAACCGATATGGATGGGCAGTACCGAATATCCGTCCAACCGGGGCGTTACAACGTTTCGGTCATGCTCGGAAACTCTGCCAGCGCGTGGTGGGTGGACTACGGTTACGAGACGCCTCAAGGCTGGTCATATGTCGATGTCGCTGCCGGACAAACTGTCACGGGAATTGACATCACCACACCTGCCTATGGCACGATCAGCGGACGAATCACACTGGCGGACGGCGCACCGCTCACCTCTCAGCCGATCAGCGTCTACGGCGATCTGCTCACCCTTCCCACCGACATGGGACTGACCGGCGAACAAGCCGAGAGCTTGAGCGCGAAGATCGGCGCGCAGCTTGATCAGCTTGAGAGCGCCTATGGCTTTGTCGTGGCGATGGAGCAGATAACGCCTTGGGGCATCACATATTGGGGTCCAAATATCGTCGCGCCGCTGCAAGCCGACGGCAGCTACCAGCTTGACTTACAACCCGGTCAATACCGTGTGCGGGCGTTCGTGGGCGGGTACGGACGCAAATATTATGGTGAGACTTATGCCTATGATCTGGCGGCGAACTTGGAGCTTGTTGCGGAGGCAGCACTCACTGGAATCGACATGACGCTCGATCCGGCGGGTTCGATTAGCGGGGTGGTGCGCGCGCCGAATGGCACATCGATCCCATATCCGCATTTTGAACTGATGTTGGCGCAGTACGACAACTATATTGCCTGCGGTGATGCAAATGGCGTATACACGATCCCGGATGTGCCGCTGAACGTCCCCCTGACGCTCACGCTGCGCGGGGCAACGAACTGCGCCGGAGCAGCCCAAAACTACGCCCGCCAATCCACGCCGATTACACTGTCGGCAGGACAGCCGCACCATAGTATGGATTTCACGCTTCCACTCGCTGCGATGATTATGGGCAGGGTCACATATGCGCCAAACGGTCTACCAATTGCCAACGCATCCGTTTATGCAAGTAGTTTAGGAAATGACCAAGCACAGGGGCAATCAGATGCAGACGGCTATTACACGCTCATCGGTGTGCCGATAGACACACCCGTTCAAGTAATCGCCAACGGCAGCAGCTACTATCCTGCGACGCTAACGCTGACTTCCGGCGAAACGCGCACGAATATTGACATCGCGGTGAGCGCAACCACACTACCGAAGCTGAACCTCTATCAACCAACGGGCAGCATCGGGAGTAATTCCCCGTTCTTTGAGTGGTCGCAGCAATACGATGCGTCATGGTACTACCTGTGGGTCAGCGGGCAGACCGGTCTGGTCTTTGACGGTTGGTTCTCGTGGGATACGGCGTGTCTCGACTACTCGTGTTATGCCACACCGCTGACCAATCTCCCGCCCGGTCACTACACTTGGTGGGTGCAGGGTTGGAGCGAGGTCTACGGCTATTCCGAGTGGAGCGACCCGCTGACGTTCAACGTGCCGTACAGCGCCGCACCAACGCCGACTGCCCCCATCGGCGCGGTCAGTGAATCGAGCGCGACGTTCGCATGGACGGGCTTGCCCAATGTCCTCTGGTATCAAGTGTGGATTTCGACGCCCGACGGAAGCGGGATCGAACGCTGGTACAACGCCTTCGACATTTGCGCTGCCAACGTGTGCGCCGCACCCGATCCGCTTGACCTGAACGCGGGCATTTACACATGGTGGGTGCGCGGCTGGAACTACGGTCTGTATACCCCGTGGAGCGCCGCGACCTATTTCGCGCTGCCCCTGCCCGCGCCGACTCAAGTCGCGCCGTCCGGCACGATCAGCGCGCCGCCGCTCTTCACATGGAACGCGCTCCCCGGCGCGGACTGGTACTACCTGTGGTTGAGCGACGCGAACGGCAAGGTCATGCACGAGTGGTACGACGCGGCGAGTCACTGCGCGGGGCTGACCTGCACGCTGACGCTGCCGGTCACATGGCACGAGGGTGGCTATACGTGGTGGCTGCAAGCGTGGAGTCCGGTGACGGGCTACGGCGCGTGGTCACCGGGGACGGGGTTCGCCTACGACGATCCGCTCGTGCCGATCACTGCGCCGGAAGTCGTGCCAACGCTGATCCCGCTGGAGGAACCGCCGCCGGAGGAACTGCCGCCTGTGCCTGATCTGCCGCCAGACGCGCCCCCTAGCGATTTCTAAAGCAGATTGTCGAATGGTTCGTCCGGTTTATCGTCTTTCGGAAATTGGATTAAGTAGGGTCTCGAAAGGAATGAAAGAGGACAAGGCGTGCCTTGTCCCTACAAAATCCGCTTTCGTAGGGACGAGACATG
>JACSRG010000830.1 GCA_014879865.1 Anaerolinea sp. | reverse complement strand
TGGGCAAACTAATTTCACTTGGTCGCGCGTCCCCGGCGCGGCGTGGTATTACGTGTGGGTATCGCTCGACTATTATGGTGTCGGCGTAGATCAATGGTTTGAGGCGTCAGCGGTGTGCAGCGCGGATACCTGCTCGGCAAATGTGCCGGTTCAAACGCTGCCGGGGGGTTACACGTGGTGGGTACAGGCGTGGAGTTCGCCGGGCGGCTACGGAGCATGGAGCGAACCGGCGCGCTATACGATTCCCATGAGCACGCCGCAGCCAAGCGCACCAAGCGGGGTAATCACCGACACGCAGCCTATCTTCTCTTGGCAAAGCATCCCTTACGCGGGCTGGTATTACCTGTGGGTCAGCGCGGATTACGGCTACGTGTGGAGTGCGTGGTATGAAGGCACGACCTACTGCGCAGAGAGCATGTGCGGGGTCACGCTGCCACTGACATTGACGGCGGGCAATTATCGCTTCTGGGTGCAGGCATGGAATGAAGCAGCAGGCTACAGCGCATGGAGCGCTCCACTTGAATTCAGCGTCGCACCCAGCGACCCAATTTTGCCGAATCCGACAGCGCTTATTGATCCAACCCTGTCACCTGATGTATCTTTACCGGAGGAGCCAAGTTCGCAAGGGATACCATAATGTCGCCAGAGCTAGTGGTAGCGATTTTTCCATCACGCACCACCTTGACCAAAGCGTTGGATCACCTGATGGCGTTGAAAGACATCGAGATTGCACGCGCCGCCATCGTCGCCCGCGCCCATAATGGCGAAGTCATCGTCGTGGATGACGACATTGGACCCGACGAAGGGGGAATCACGGGTGGAACGCTCGGCGCGGCGATTGCGGCGCTCGGCATCGCCCAGTTAGGCGCGCTGGCGCTGCCCGGCATCGGCGCGGTGATCGCGGTCGGCGCGGCGGCGCTGGTCGGCGGGCTGCTTGGCAATGTGACCGGACGCTTTGCAGCCAACCTGATCGACTCTGGCTTCAAACCCGCGCATGTCGAAGTGCTGTCCGGTCGGCTGCAAGAAGGTCATCCGGCGCTGATCCTCGAATTGGCAGATGTCGCCGCTTTACTGCCGCGTTTGCGCGACGAACTCGAACCGTATCGCGCCGAACTGGTGGATCGCCTGCGCGCGTTCGGCGCGCAAGCCAGCTAACTGTATTGAGTAGAGGAAGAATCCCAGATGGCGATTCCTGAAATCCACGCAGACAACGTGACACACCCGGAGCACGAGCGCAACCCCGGTCTGCCGCTCGATCTGGGTTGGGTGCGGAGTGTGCGCGTCAACACAAGCGCCGCCGAACGCCGCGCTGCGACGATTGGCACACGCCGTTCGGTCAAGAAAGAGACGCAGGCGGCGTGGCTGCTGCGCGCCGTCACCTGCATCGACCTGACCACACTTTCCGGCGATGACACGCCCGGCAACGTGCAGCGATTGTGTGCGAAAGCGCGCCAACCCGTGCGCCAAGATATGCTGGATGCGCTCGGCGTGGGCGACTTGGGCATCACGACCGGGGCGGTGTGCGTGTATCACAGCCGCGTCGCCGATGCGGTCGCCGCGCTCGAAGGCACGATGATCCCCGTCGCCGCCGTCTCGACGGGCTTCCCGGCGGGACAAAGCTCGTTTCGCACCCGCTTGACCGAAATCGAAGACTCGGTGGCGGCAGGCGCGCAGGAAATCGACATCGTCATCAGCCGCGAACACGTGCTGACCGGCAACTGGGACGCCCTCTACGACGAGGTCAAGCAGTTCCGCGCCGCGTGCGGTGACGCGCACATGAAGTCGATTCTGGCGACGGGCGAACTGGCGACACTGCGCAATGTGGCACAAGCCAGCCTCGTGTGCATGATGGCAGGGTCGGATTTCATCAAGACCTCGACGGGCAAAGAACCGACCAACGCGACACTCGAAGTCAGTTTGATTATGGTGCGCATGATCCGCGAGTATCTGGATCGCACCGGGATCAAGGTCGGCTTTAAGCCTGCGGGCGGTATCCGCACGGCGAAACAGGCGATGAACTGGCAAATCCTCATGAAAGAAGAACTTGGCGACGCTTGGCTGTTCCCGAACCTGTTCCGCTTCGGCGCAAGTTCGCTGCTGACGGACATCGAACGCCAGCTTTCGCATCACCTGACGGGACGCTACGCCGCCGAATACTACATGCCGATGGGTTGATCCAAGCGGGTAGCAGTAGGCGAAGGAAAGGTTCGGAAATGTGACTACTGTCCCCGCGCTGACTGCCCGCGCGCGCATCCAATGGGGCGCGCTGGTCTATTGGAGCGTCGTCGCGCTGCTGTGGATCGGGTGGGTCGCGCTGGCATACTGGATGGCGCGTTACGGTCAGTGGGGCTTGGTCGATTTCCGCGTGTATCACGAAGCAGCGGGCTTTTTCGCGCGCGGTGCGTCGCCGTATTTCGGCACGGGCGGCATGTACTTCCTCTATCCGCCCTTGCTCGGTCAGCTCTTGATTCCGCTGGCAGGGCTAAACGTCATCGACGCATGGCACATCTGGTTCGCCGTCAATCTGATCCTCCTGCTTGGCACGCTGGCGTTGGTCAGCCGCACCCTGCCGCCAACCGGGGCGCGTTTGCTGTGGATCACGCCGCTGCTGTTCGAGCCGATCCTCGACTCGATCTACATTGGTCAGGTGACGATCATCATCCTCGCGCTGCTCACAGGCGCATGGATCGCGCGGCGCGAAGATCGCCCCTACCTCGCCGGGGCGCTGATCGCGGCGGCAGCATGGTTGAAGGTCTATCCGGGGTTGCTGGCGCTCTACTTCCTCTGGAAACGCGATTGGCGCGTCGTGCGCGGGATCGTCATTGCCGGGATCGCACTGGCGCTGCTGCAAATCGCCGTGTCGGGGCTTGATCCGTTCGCGGACTCGTTCGGCGTGGTGTTCGCGCTGGCAGAAGGCGGACAATCCGCGAAAGCCTCGGTCAGCAGTTCGATCCTCGGCTTCACCACGCAGATGTTCACGCCGGGTTTTCGCGTCACACCGCTGATCGAGTCGCCCGTGCTGCACACGATCAGCCGCCTTGCGCTGACGGCGGGTGCGGTGATCGCGCTGGCGGCGGTGACAGGACGGCGCTCGACCCCACCC
>JACSRG010000508.1 GCA_014879865.1 Anaerolinea sp. | reverse complement strand
GCTTGGGCGCGGCGGCGAGCACGTCGGCGTCGAGCGGCGCCACGTCCCAACTGGTGATGCAGGCGTCGGCGGGCGGCAGCAGCGCGAGCAGCGCGGCCTTGTCCGCCGCTTCGTCGCCGGGGTGGTGGAGCACGTCGGCAAAGCTCTCCAGCGCCCGCCACGCCGCGTCGGACATGATGCGGGCGTAGTGCGCGTGGCCGATGGTGATGGCGATGGTGGGTTTGGGCATGGGTTCTACTGTCACCTATCTGTGGTTGGGTTCTGTGGGACCTTCTTGCTGATTGTCATAGTTGCAAACTTATGGTTGCTGCTCCGATGCTCCTGTGTCATATTCAACTGATCCCTCACGCACAACGACGTTCACGCCGCCGAGCCTGCGGAATCGCCAGATATCTTCACAGAGCAGCTTGTCAAACAAGTGGATTTGACTGCGGAGAAGTTCATCAGTCTGCATATTGGGGCGCAGATCGCAATAGTAGACGCCGTCAAGTGGATTGAGTTTGACTGTAAATGCCTTGAAGTGCCCGGGCAGGAAAGTGGGATTGATCCCTAAGCGGTCTGGGCTGACCCCCTTTCTCTGGACATCATGGAGAAAGATCGCAACGTGGGGAATCTGCGTCCCCGTGAGTCGGCCAAACAAAAACTTGTCGATGAATATCTTAGCGAGGCGATCCTTGCTACTGGTCTTGACAGAGCCGATCATTTGAACGATCTCGCCTTCTTTTATGATCAGGTCTTGCTGGAAGCTCATCTGGAAATCGGTATTAGGGTCAGCCTGCGCTCCGATTTGAACCGGGACCTGGATTGTGCCTGACACGCACGGCACGCCGGCTCGGTTGAAAACGAGTTGAATCAGGCGTTCAAACAGGTCGCCATTCAACTTGCGGGCGCGATTGCTGCGACCGACTGGCAACCCATCCAGTGTGGCGCCAATCGTCTGTTGTAGCGTGTAGATCAGCCGGTTGATTGTCTGCCGAGTGCCCTGCCCCATCGTCATTCCACTAGCGAGCACGTCAAGGGCTTCTGTGAAAACGCGACTCTGTTCTTGAAATTCGTTCGGGCCACACATGAGATGTGTGTTGATCGGTCGGGTAACCTGATAGCTGGCGTATGGCCCATACTGGAGAAATTGGTAATGCGGCTCGTTGCGACTGACGATCCGCGCCTGAAGGTTATTTTCGGTGAATTCGATGAAGCCGGCGGCAAAGTCGATGTATCCCTGAAGCGTGTCAAACGTACGTTTGTCCGTGGCCTTGCTGAGCAGATCGTCAAAGCTCATCGTATCGATTCCCGCCGCGTCACATTTTTTGCATCATACGCGACCCATTCGGCCTCCGTACGTGTGACCGTGCGCTGCAATCTGGCGATACACCAGCGATTGTATTCCTCGTTTTTGTCGCAGCCGATCCAACGTCGCCCCAACTGTTTGGCAACGACCAGCGTCGTGCCAGAGCCTGAGAACGGATCGCAGACAAGGTCGTCGACATTGGAGGATGCAAGAATGAACCGCCGCAAAAGCTCCTCCGGTTTCTGCGTGGGGTGTGGGGTCTTTTCGCCCATACCGTTGCATGTCGTTGGAACCTCAACCACGTCTTTAGGTTTGGCGCCTTGCGGGTGTGGCTGCCAATGCTCCTCACGTTTCCGGCCATTCCCATATTGGCTGGTTTCTGCCTGAGGATGGACAGGGTATTTGAGTGTATGTGCGCCGTACGGAATACGCACCGCGTCGGTGTTGAATGTGAATGACGATGACTTCCGAAAATGGACGATGCTCTCGTGCGAACGTCCCCAGTCGTCGCGTAGATTTGCCTTGTTTTTGTAATGCCAGACCAGCCAACGGCAACTTTGAAAGTGATGACGGCTTTTCGCCTTGACGTCGGCAAGGAACTCGCTGAAGCCACACACGTACATCGTCCCATTCGGTTTCAGGATGCGCGTGCATTCGCCGATCCATGTATCACACCATTCGAGGTATTCATCATGATGTTGGAATATGTCCCAATCAGCTTTGCCAATGTTGTACGGCGGGTCGGCAAAGACAAGATCAACCGTGCTATCTTCTAGTGTGCGAAGCCAGGCAAGACTGTCGCCAAGGTACAATTGCCCATCGTCCATCGAAAAGTGCAACTCAGGGAGGTTGCCATCGTTTGCGATGGGATGAACAGTTCCGCCCTGTTCTAGCAAATCTAGACCAAGTTGATCATTCTTGGGTTTCTTGGGCATCTGAGACTTTATGATTCCTTCCTGCGCTAACTGTTAGGTCTTATCCTACAGATCGCATTATACCACGCCCCTCCTTCGCGTCATCCGCGATCATACCGGCACACTTCCTGCACCACCCACATGAACCAGCGCATCCGCCCGACGCCGGTGCCTGCGGCCAGCGACCCGGCCGTGGTGACGTGCAGCCCGCCGCTCGCCCCAGCTTTGGCGAAGTCGCTGACGATGCGTTCCTGGATGGCTTCGGGTGACCCGTTGCGCAGCAGGAAGGGCGGCAGTTGCCCGCAGATCAGCGCGTCGGGCATTTTCTGGCGGATCAAGCCGGCGTCCACCGTCGGGCCGTAGTTGACCTCGCGGATGCCGAGCGCGTACTGGTCATCGAGCAGATGACCCATGGCGCTGTCGGAGTGCTGGTAGCGTCGCGCGGCGCCGGGCGCCAGTGCGGCGAGCACCGTCTCCAGCACCGGGTAGCAAAACTCGCGATAGAGCGCGCGGTTGAAAAGTGCGCTGTTGTCGTCGGTGATCCACCAGCCCGGCTGCGTGTTACCGCTGAACGTGCGCAGCAGTTGGTTGAACGCCACCATCTTCGCCGCCAGCAAGTCGCTGAAGCGGTGCATCAGGTCGGGATGGTCGATCATCCAGAAGATGGCGCTCTCCGCGTGCAGCACCGAGGTGATGATCGTGGCCGGGCCGCGGCTGCCGGTTCCCAGCGCAGGGAGCGGCTTGCCAGCGCGTTTCCGTTCTTCCCACTCCGCCAAGAATGCGTCGGGAAAGACCCAACTCGCCAGGTCGGTCGCTTCGGCGCGGTCGAGGATGCGCGCAAACTCATTCGGGTCGTCGGTGACGGGGACGAGCCAGGGCGTGCTGCCTTCGTGATAGGCGAACTCGCAGCC
>JACSRG010000446.1 GCA_014879865.1 Anaerolinea sp. | reverse complement strand
GCGGCGATGGTGTCGCCGGAATTATGGCTGCCCGATGGCGCGATCTTCACCACGCAGCGCGGGCGTGAGTGGGAAATCTGGCGCGTCGATGCCGATGGCAGGCGGCAGTTGCTCACCGAAGGGCGCTTCCCGATCCGGTGGCGGTAAAGAAATGAGAGATAGTATATGGATACAGGTACGAGTTATGACCGCGTCGCGGCAGAGTACGCGCGGCGCATTTACGGTGAATTGGCGCACAAGCCATTTGATCGCAAGCTGCTCGACTGGTTGATCGAAAAAGTCGCAGATCGCGGCGTGATCTGCGACGTGGGCTGCGGTCCCGGTCAGGTCGCGCGCTACCTGCATGATCACGGCGCGCGGGCGTGCGGCGTCGATCTCTCCGCCGGGATGGTCGCCGAAGCGGAACGGCTTAACCCCGGTATCCCGTTCCAGCAGGCGGATATGCGCACGCTGGCGGGCATCCCCGACGGGGCGTATGGCGGGATCGCTGCCTTTTACTCGATCATCCATGTCCCGCATGTGGAAGTCGTCGGCGCGCTGGAATCATTCCGGCGGGTGCTCGTTCCCGGCGGGCGCGTGCTGATCGCGTTTCATGCGGGTGACGAAACGCGCCATCTGGATGAATGGTGGGGCGAAAGCGTCTCGCTCGATTTCATCTTCTTCGAGCGGGAGCAGATGAAGGGGTATCTGGAGACTGCCGGGTTCACGCTGGAAGAGGTCATCGAGCGCGATCCGTACCCGGAGGTTGAGGTCAATACCCGGCGGGCGTATGTGTTCGCCGTGAAACCGGAGTAGGGACGCCCGATTAGGGCGTCCGCCCGTATGCCTACAGCTTCTCTTCGTCCAAGCGACCGTCTTTCAGGTCGAAGATGATCTCACGCAGTTTATCGGGACGCTGAAGCGCGGTGAAGCTGATTTCGCTCGCGTTCGACCCTGCCGATTGAATGCTGATGTCCCCGTAATTGAAAATCTGCCCGAGCAGCGACTTGTTCACCGTGATGTCGGTCACGTTTTCGAGGTCGATGGTCGTCTCGTTGCCGGTGATGATATTCCCGCGCCGCTGCATAATGCGCCGCGTGGTCAGCGAAATCTGATTCAGACGCCACAGGGTGAAGTAGTACAACGTGAGAGTGAGGATCGTGCGCCACCAGAAGCCAAACGTCCAAGGGCTGCGGCGGAAAACGGCGATCTGCTTCTCTGGTCCAACTACCTTCTGCATCGTGGACTCCTTTGCTCAAGACTGCTTCAGCAATGCTGTCAATATATCAGGGTCGTAAGGTTTGAGCAAGAAATGATTAGCGCCGGCAGCGAGCGCTTCATCTTCTTTATCCATGCCCGAGGCGACGACGATGAAAGCATCTGAATAGGGCGGCTGTGACCGCAGTTCGTGGACGAGATCGAGTCCGTCCATATCGTTGAGATGGTAGTCGATAATGAACGCATCCGGTTGAAACGAGCTCACCTTCGGCATGACATCCACGCCGCGTGCGACGGTCAGTACCTCGAAGTTGTCGAGCTCAAGCAGTGTTTTCAACAGGCTGGAAATGGTTCGGTCATCATCGACGATGAGGACTTTTTTCCTCAATTGCGCGCCCCCTCACTGAGACCAAGTAAATGGTTTCAGGGACACGTTACAGCAGCGTGTCCCTGAAAAGATCGCTCTCAGTGTACCTGTTTCTCGACAGGTTGTCCAACAAGGGCGGCGTCGAGCGCTTCGTCGATGCCTTCGACGAGCACGAAATGGAGCTTATTGCGCACATCGGGCGGCAGATCATCCAAGTCTTTCTCGTTCTTCTTGGGCAGGATGATCGTCTCCAAGCCCGCACGGTCGGCGGCGAGGACTTTATCTTTGATCCCGCCAACCGGCAGCACCTTGCCGCGCAGCGTAACCTCGCCGGTCATGGCGGTATCGCCGCGCACCGAGCGCCCGGTCAGCAGGGACGCCAGCGCGACGGTCATCGTCACGCCCGCCGAAGGTCCGTCCTTCGGCGTTGCCCCTTCGGGAACGTGCAGGTGAATGTCGTGCTTCTCGAAGAAGTCCGACGCGAGGCTGAACTCGTCCGACTTCGAGCGGATGTAGCTCAACGCGATCCGCGCGCTTTCCTGCATGACCTCACCCAACTGCCCGGTGTACTGGAAGCCCTTGCTCCCCTGCATGTACGCCGCTTCGACGTAGAGCACGTCACCGCCGTAGGGCGTCCATGCCAAGCCGGTTGCCACACCGGGGCGATCCGTACGTTCTTCCGCCTCGGTGCGATAGCCATAGCGCGGCTTGCCGAGCAGTTCGCTAACCGCTTTGCCGTCGATGATGACTTTGGCGGTGCTGCCTTCGGCGATGCGCGTCACGACTTTGCGCAGTGCGCGCCCGACCTCGCGTTCCAGCGTGCGGACGCCCGCCTCGCGGGTGTAATCGCGGATGATGGCTTCGAGCGCGTCGCGCGTCACTTCGACCTCATCGGCGCGCAGCCCATTCTCGCGGATTTGACGCGGCACGAGGTACTGCTGTGCGATGGCGATCTTCTCCTGCTCGGTGTAGCCGCTGAGCTGGATGATCTCCATCCGGTCACGCAGCGGTCCGGGGATCGGTTCGAGTTCGTTCGCCGTCGTGATGAAAATGACTTCGCTCAGGTCGAACGGCACGTCGAGATAGTGATCGCGGAATTCCGAGTTTTGTTCCGGGTCGAGGACTTCGAGCAGCGCGCTGGCGGGATCGCCCCGGAAATCGCGCCCCAGCTTATCGACCTCGTCCAGCATGATGATCGGGTTGCGCGACTCGACGCGGCGGATGGTCTGGATGATGCGCCCCGGCATTGCGCCGATGTATGTGCGCCGGAAACCGCGAATTTCGGCTTCGTCGCGCACGCCGCCCAAGCTCATACGGATGAACTTGCGTCCCATCGCGCGGGCGATGCTCGACCCGAGCGACGTTTTACCCACGCCGGGCGGTCCGACGAAGCACAGGATCGCGCCTGCCCGTTCGCGGCGAATCTTGTCGGTTTCGTCAGCTTTCGCCGCCTCGTCCGACCCGCGCTCAAGGCGCAGTTTGCGCACCGCCAAGTATTCGAGGATGCGCTCTTTAATGTCCTTCAAGCCGTAGTGATCTTCATCCAAGACCTTGCGGGCGTGGACGATGTCCAAGTTATCCGTCGAGCGCTTGCTCCATGGGATGCTCGTCAGCCAGTCGAGATAGGTGCGGATGACGCCGTATTCCGCCGCTGCCGTCGGCAGCTTGGACAGGCGATCCAGTTCGCGCTCGGCTTCCTTGCGCGGCTCGTCGGGCATCCCCGATTCGGCGATCTTCTGGCGGAACTCCTCGACTTCGACGGTTTGCTCGTCGCCTTCGCCCAGTTCGCGCTGAATCGCCTTCAACTGCTCGCGCAGATAGTACTCGCGCTGCATCTTCTCCATTTCGGTCTGGGCTTCGGTCTGAATCTTGCGACCGAGTTCCAGCACTTCGATCTCTTTGCTGAGCAGCACCATCAAGCGGCGCAGTTTGGCTTCGGTGCTGTCCAGTTCGAGCAGCGCTTGTGCCTCGCTGAGATCGATGCGGATGTAGGTCGAGATCGTGTACGCCAATTGCAGCGGATCATCGACGTTGAGCGCCGACGAGATCAACTCGCCGGGGATGCTCGGCACGAGTTCTGCCAAATGCGTGAACATATCGACGACGTTGCGCGTCAGCGCCTCGACTTCGAGCGACTTCTCGACCGCTTCGGGGATGGCGCGGACTTTCGCACGCAGATACGGTTCGGTGCCGCTGAACTCATCGACGGCGATGCGCCCCAAGCCCTGCACGAGCATACGGATCGTGCCATCCGGTGCGCGGAACAGGCGGTGAATCGATGCGACCGTCCCGACGCGGTAAATATCATCCGGTCCCGGCGTTTCCAGTTCCGGGTCTTTCGACGTGATCAAGCCGACCATCCGGTCGCCGTTCACGACTTCATCCACCAGCTTGATGCTGCGTGGCTGTCCAACCGTCAGGGGGATGATCGTCTGCGGGTAGACGACGACGCCTCGCAGCGGCAAAATCGGCAGTTCCGCCGGAATATGCAGTTCGCCATCTTCGCCTTCAACCCCGGTGCGGATTTCGACATCTTGCAACTCGTCGCCTGAAAAATCATCGATGACAGGCGACTTCGGGTTATCACTCATGGGGTTCCTCATCCTCTCCAACGACATGAATCCGGTTTTCCGGCATACGCGGTAGTTCGACCTGCAAGAACCCGTCACGATACGCGGCGGTCACGCCGTTGCTGCTCAAATTCCATGTAAAGGTAAGTTCGACGCGGAACTCGCCATAATTGATCTCGACTTGGTGATAGGCTGCGTTTTGCAGCATCGGGCGTTCGCGCGTGCCGCTGATCACCAATTGGGTGCCATTCAGCGCGACATTGAACTCATGAGCACGCATCCCGGCGATCTCGACGACGACGATAATCTTGTCTGCGAGTTCAATGACATCTGTGGGTGGTTCAAAGCGGCGGCGGTTGGTCATCCAGACCGTATAGCCCTGAATCATCCACGGGCGTCCCGGCGCGAGTTCCCCGGAACGCTTGCGCTCTTGCATCGACTTGTCCAACAGCATGGGGTTTCGTCCTTCTCTCCACTCCATCCAGTTTACAAGTTTACCGTAAAAGAAATATTAGATTGCCGTGACAGGATGCCTGACTCCCCTCTCCGATCCGGCTTGAGGGCAGAACGCTTTTTAACAATCGGGGTCGGTTGTAGGGACACGGTGCAAACGGAGTTTCCCTTGCGCGTCCCTACAGGTCTCATTTCCCCTCAGACCGCTGCCTTGATCATCCCAATGTTAAAACGGTTCGATCCGACGGTAAGCCGCCGGGGTAGAAGACTAGGCGGTTGGTCGTCGTGTCAAAACCCGCTTCGCTTGGCGCGGCAGTTGGCGGAGCTGTCGGGGTGGCGGAACTTGCGCTGTTGATCTGCGCCAGCAGGGCAAGCAGTACCAGCAGCCCGATCAGCACGCCGAGCGCGATCAGCGCGCGGATGCGGCGCTGTGCCGTTCCGTCGCCGACGCCCGCCTTAATCCGGCTGATCAAGCGCTTCATGTGCGCGTCGAGCGCGTTGTCCGCGACGATCAGCGGCTCATTGGCGAGGATCGGTTGCACGCTCGGCGGGAGGTCGGTGGCGGTCGGCATGGACGCGCCGTTGACCAGCACCGGGATGATGCTCATCTCTGGACGTTTGAGCGCGGCTTCGATCTGAATGCGGATCGGGTCTTTCGGGTTGTCGATGCTGCGTCCCTTGCCCTTGACGCCGAGCCAACCCCGCCCGATGACAATGATCATCACATCGCTGTGCGAGACGACATCGTTCGCCAAGACGAGGCGCGACACGGTGCGATCCGAGATGCGATCTACGTCGCGCAGAATCGCCGATTCGCCGAACGCCTTGATCAGATGCTCGTGCATGCGCCCGGCAATTTCGCCCGTGTCTTCGCGGCGGTAGCACAGGAAGATCAGCGGTTCTTTTGGCGTGCTGCGCGCTGCACGGCGAGCGTCGCCGGGACGCGGCGGCAGGCTGACCGGCGGGATCGACTGGGAGGGCGTGAGCGGTGTGCTGGCAGCAGGTGTTGGCGGTGTGCTGACCGTCGGCGAGGCAGCAGCTTCAGACGCTTTATCGCCGCGCAAAATCGCGTCCAATTCAGCACCGACCGCACGCACGCTGGCGATCCGGGCGTTCGGGTCTTTTGCCAGCATCCGGGCGATCAATTCGACCAAGCGCGGCGGGAGATCGGAACGGAACTGGTGCGGATCGGGGATTTCGTCGCCCATGATTGCGGCAATCGTCGCCACCGCCGACGTTTCTTTGAAGGGCAGGCGTCCGGTGAGCATCTCGTAGAGCATGATGCCGAACGCCCAGATGTCGCTCTTCTCGTTATAGATACCGCCTTCACAGACTTCCGGGCTGAGGTAGCTGACCGTCCCTAAAATTGAGCCAACCTGCGTCATCATGGTTGGCGCGTCGCCGATGCGGGCGACGCCGAAGTCGGTCAGCTTGGGTATCCCGTCTTCGGTCAGCAGGACGTTGGCGGGTTTCAAGTCACGGTGGATGATGTTCAGGCGGTGCGTCCGCGTGAGTGCGTCGCATAGGTCAAGGCTGAGCTGAAGCGCCTTGGGGATGGGGATTTGCGGTGTTTGACGCAGCAGTTTCGCCAGCGATCCGCCGCCGACGTACTCCATGATGATGTAATGACGCTCGTCTTCGCTGACTGTTTCCAACACCCGCACGATGTTCGGGTGATTGAGCTTCGCCAGCGCGCCCGCTTCGCGCCGGAAGCGTTCGAGCAGCGCCGGGTCTTCCTCTAGGACTTGGGGCTTCAGCGCCTTAACCGCGACGGTTTGCCCGGTGGTTCGATCCAGCGCTTGGTAGACATCCCCCATGCCGCCCTGATCGATCATCGACGTAATTTCATAACGGTTTGCGATGACGCGGTTTTCGCTCATGCCGCCCTCGAAGGATTCGTGATTTCGTGCATGGATTGTAACACGGACAGGGCGATGTGTGTGCTAGTCTCACCCGCCGGAAGTCTGATGCTGGACGTGAGCGAATTTGCCAAATTTCACCACAGGTTTATATCACAACCGCATAGATGTGCTTAAAATAAAATTTATACCACGAATAACTGCGTGCGATTTGTAATCCGGGGCGGTTAACTGCGCGACTCCTGTGCGCCCATCCGCCGCTTGGCTGACGCAGCGAGAAGGCGCGGTAGAGTTAGGAAAACAAGCGCTGTGTTCCGGAGAGATAACGATGCAGCCCAAAAACGTTTTCCTAGCTCTCTTAATCGTGTGTTCTTTCGCCGTCTTGTTCAGCGTTCCCGCACAGGCGCAGGTCAGCGCGCCGTTCCGCGTGTACCTTACCTTTGAGGATGGACCCACCGACGCCTACACGCCGCAGATTCTCGATCTGCTGGCGCAGTATGGTGCAAAGGCGACCTTCTTCCCCAACGGCTACCAGATCGCCGGACGCGAAGCGATTATTCAACGGATCGTGCGCGAAGGTCATGCGCTCGGTAATCACCTGTGGATCGAGCCGCCTGTGTATTCCGGCGCACCCGACGAGCGCGTGATCGAGTCGTACTGGCAGACGGAAGACGCCGTTCGCGCTGCCTTAGCCGCCACGCCCGATCTGCTGGCGATCTACGATGCGCAGTTGCGCATCTTCCGGCAGCCGGGAGGCGGTGCGAATCCCTTCCCCGCCAGCACCGGCATCCACGTGATCACCTACAACTGGAACGTGGACAGTGACGACTGCGGCTGGTTCATTCAAGATGACGGCGACTCGTTCTACGACGATCAGGTGATCGACAATGTGCTGAACGAACCGCGCTCCGGCGGTGGGCTGCGCTGGAATGTCTATGAGCACGGCGATGGCGCGATCATCGCCTTCCATGACATCAACCGCGTCACCGGTCGCGTACTGCCCGTCATCTTAAGTGAACTGCAAGCAGCAGGCGCGACCTTCGAGGCGCTGCCGCGTCCGTGGGACAGCGTTGGGACGATGCCCGTCGAACTCGGCGCGCCGCCCGTGCTGCATGGCGACGGCGTCCCCGGTTTCACGCTGACCGGGACGGTCATTGACGTGGCGCGTGTGCGCGCGCTGCCGGATGGCAACGCGGAAATTCTCTACGGAAGCGTCCAGTCGGGGACGCAGATCACGCTGACCGGACGCTCAAACGGGTGGTATCAGGTGAGCTACGGCGGGCAAGTCGGCTGGATGTTCGGCGAATTGCTCGACGTGCGCGGAGTGATTTCCGGGCTGCCGCGCCGGTGATTCCTGTGTGGGGCGTGATGGTTCACGCCCCTACAACTCTAGGCTGTCGATGAGCCGAACCGCTGCCGTGACGCCGTCTTCCGCGCGGATGCGTTCGCCGAGGGCGGCGGCGCGGGTGCGCATCGTGTGATCGTTCGCCAAGCGGTCGAAGGCGTGCGCCAAGTTCTCCACTGTGAGCGTTTTGCGCGGGATCGGCGGCAAACCGACGCCGAGCGCGGCGGCACGACTGCCCCAGAAGGGTTGATCGGCGAAGAACGGCGTGATCAGCGTTGGGACGCCCGCGCGGAAACCCGCCGCGCTCGTCCCTGCGCCGCCGTGATGCACGACCGCTGCGACGCGCGGGAACAGCCAGCCATGCGGGATCGACTCGAGCATGTAGACCGAGTCGGGCAGGTCGGTTTTGTGCAGACCGCCCCACCCGGAAAGCAGCACCGCCCGCTGTCCCGACTTTTCGAGCGCCCGCACGACCAGATCGGCGGTTTGTTCTGGCTGACGGTTGCTCATGCTGCCGAAGCCCACGTAGAGCGGTTTTGGCTTCTCGTCGAGAAACTCGATCAGCGAGGGCGGCGGCGTCCACGCTGACGCGGGATCGACGAACCAGTAGCCGGTCATGTGGATGTTTGCGCCCCAATCGGCAGGTTTGGGGATGATCGCCGGGCTAATCCCGTAGAGGATCGGCAGTCCGTGCAGTCGTGGATGCTTGTACACGCCCATGCGCGGCAGCGTGGGCAGGTCGAGCACCTGCTGACGCGCGGCACGGTCGGCGCTGACTGCGCCCTGCCAGATCATCTGGCGGGTGAACTGGTGCGAGAGGCGGTTGAAGCTGCCGCCCAATCTGCCGACGGCGTCGGGGAGCAGCACGCCCGGAAACTCGGCGGTTGGGTGGAAGGGGATCAAGTAGGCTTGCAGCAGCGGCACGTTCAGTTTTTCCGCCAGCGCCAGCGCGCTGAACAAGCCCCCGATCCCCGCGACGATCAGGTCAACGCCCTGACAGCCCGCGAGTCCGTCTTCTGCCCATTGCAGCGCCGCCTGTGCCGCCATCGCGCTTGTATGCCGGGTGATCTGGATGAAGTTGCCTTTTTCGAGCAGCGCTTTCATTTCGGGGCTGTTGGCGGCTTCTTGCACATCGCCGCGCACAGAGAAGAAGCCCAACCCGTGCGCTTTGACCATCGTTCCGTAGTTCTGATGTGTGACGATGCGCACGTCGTGTCCTGCCCGCGCCAGCCCGACGCCTAAGGCGATGTAGGGTTCAATGTCGCCGCGACTGCCCAACGCGTACAATGCGATTTTCATCGTGAGGGTGTCCTTGATTGCTATGAATGGTTATTCACTATAGTGAATGAGTATTCAGATGATATGGTGAACAAAAAGAAATGTCAAGCCGGAGTGTGTTTTACGCCTGATCGCGCTTCTGGCGGTAGCGGGCTTCACCCATGACGAAATCGACCACGCCCGCAATCGTCGGATCGGGCTGGATACGTGCCGGGAGCGGGTGAATCTGCGTGTGGGTGAGCTTCCACGCGCCGAGCAGGGGGATCACCTGCGCCGCGCCGACCTGCGTCGATTCGGGGCGCGCAAGCTGAAGCGTGTTCCCGTCGAGGCGCGTTTGTTCGGCGGGGTGCATGAGGATGGTCAAAGAGAAGGGGTTACCGGACGCGGTGCGACCTTCGGTCGCCTCTGGCGTCCCTACGATCTGATCGCTGTAGGGATGCCCTTCTGGGCGTCCGTCATCTGCATCTTTACCGGAGACGGTCAGCAATATGCCGTCGAGATCAACCGGGTGATCGGCGTCGATCAGCTTGATCTGTGTGGACTCGCTCAGTTTTGCGCGTGATTCCGGCGCGAAGAAACCGCTCACGTTAGCGGCGTGATAGCCCATGCCGTCGAGCGCGACGATCATCGAGCGCCCGCCCGTGACCGCGCAGTGCCATGACTCCGGCGCGCACGAGTCGCCTAAATCGAGCAGCAGCAGGCGACCGAGCGGCGGCGCGGGGTCATGCTGGCAGACAGTCACGCCGTCGTTCCGGTAGAAGGCGGTTAGCTGCCGGATGAACGTATACAGGCGGGGCAACCCGTCGAGATCGCCCCGCAAGCCGTAGGTATAGAGGACAGTCAGCGATTCTTCCACTGGGGCTGCCGTTTCTCCACGAACGCTTTCATGCCTTCGGTCTTGTCTTCGGTGGCGAACGCCAGATAGAAATTGCGCTTCTCGAAGTCCAAGCCTTCTGTCAAGCCGAGTTCTTCCGCCTTGTTGACCGCCTGCTTGATCAAACGGACGGCGACGCGCGGCATACTGGCGACCTTCGCCGCCAAGTTGATCGCTTCTTGCAGATACGTCTCGACCGGGTACACGCGGTTGACCAGCCCGCCCGCGAGCGCTTCGGCGGCGGTCAGGTTGCGGTCGCCGAGCATGACTTCCATCGCGACGGCTTTACCGACCGCGCGCGTGAGCCGCTGCGTGCCGCCCGCACCGGGGATGATGCCGAGCTTGACTTCCGGCTGACCGAACTTCGCGCTTTCGCTGGCGACGAGCATGTCGCACATCATCGCCATTTCGCAGCCGCCGCCGAGCGCCCATCCGCTGATCGCGCCGATGATCGGCTTGGTGATGCGGGACATGCGCGACCAGTCGGTGAAGTCGTCGCTCATCATGGCGACGGCATTGGTCTCGGACATCTGCTTGATGTCTGCGCCCGCCGCGAAGGCTTTATCGCTGCCGGTCAGGACAATCGCGCCGATAGTGTCATCTTTGTCGAAGGCTTCGAGCGCGTCGAAGATTTCGCGGGTGATCTGCGCGTTGAGGGCGTTGAGCGCCTGCGGGCGGTTGAGGCGGACGAGTCCGACGCCGGGGACGGGGGTTTCTGTAAGGATCATTTCGTATGCCATGAGGTGTATTCTCCGTAGTCGCGGGAAGGAATGGCTTCTTAGGGATAGCGTTCCATGAAGTCCTGAATCGCCGTGTCGATCACGTCGGCTTCTTCGCTGCGCAAGCTGGACAGCACATCTTCCAGCCCCAGTTTCATCTTGTCGTAAGCGTCCTCGGCAGTGGGCATATCCGCGATGAAGCGCGTATGCACCAGCCACCCGTAGACCCCGCACGTAATCGCAAACGGGACGCCCATGTGCGTCTCCTGTTCGAGCGTGATGCGCGCCCCGTCGGGGCATTCCTCGTCGCGTAGAATCACGCCGCCCTCTGATCCGGTTGTGCCGACGGTTTTCCCGTCTTCGAAGTGTATCCAATCCATGAGATCACCTGTCGATGTACCATTTGAGATAACCGCCCTGCTTGCCCGTACACGTCATGCCGAGCTTTTCGAGGATGCGCTTCGAGCCGAGGTTGTCGGGCAGGCACTCGGCGGTGATGCGCCGCACGCGCGGGTCTTGCCATGCCCATGCAACCAACCCGCGCGCAGCCTCGAACGTGTACCCTTGCAGGCGATAGGCGGGCGAAATGCCGTAGCCGATTTCGACCATGCCATGATGATTCGGTTTGCCCTTGAAGCCAATCGAGCCGAAGACGACCTGATCGGCGCTGTGCTTCATCAGCCACAAGCCCCAACCAAGCATTTCCGGGTCGCCGCGTAGCTGGTAGTCGTAGAAGCTCAACAAGCCGCGCCCGTCTTCGTCGAGCCAGTCGTCGTCCAAATGCGCGCCGATCAGCGATTCGATCTGGCGTTTGCCGCCGCTGGCAGCCCGCGCGACCTGTGCCGGGCACGCGGTAAGCGTCAAGCGCTCGGTCTGGATTTCGTAGCTCGTGACTGTATTCATGGCAAAAACTCCGATCTATTTTCGCTCCCATTATAGATCGCGGGGGCGTAAAGCGAAATGAAATGAACCGGCGGAGTCAGCCGCCCTGTTCCCCATGCCACTGCTTGAGCAGGGCGGATTCGCGTTCCGGGCTGAGACCACCTTTCCGCTGCGTATCGGCGGGGCGCGCTGCATCCCAGTCACGCGTATCGCGCACGGTCTCGGCAAACGGACGGAAGCTCAAGCCCGCGCTGATCCCGCGCTGCACGCTGACCGCGAAAATATCCGCGTACTGTTCGGGCACCCAGAAGGGCAGATCGCCGCCCGTGACTTCGTGCGCACCCAACCATGCATCGTCGATCCATGTGAAGCGCGCATCGCCGACCCGCATCCCGTCGAGCCATGTGCCCCACGTATACGGTTCGCTGGGTCCCGTCGCATTGTACACGCCGACGATCCCGGCTTCGAGCAAATGCAACTGGAATGCCGCCAAGTCGCGCCCGTCGATCATCTGCACGGGGCGTTCCGGCGTGCCGGGAGCCAGCACTTCGCCGCCCTGAGCGACGCGCCGCACCCAGTAGGTGAAGCGATCCGTCGGGTCATGCGGTCCGACGACCATGCCCGGACGCACGATGATCGCCTTTTCGCCAAACACCGACTGCGCCGCTAGTTCGCACAGCACTTTTAAGCCGCCGTAGGTCTCGCCTGTCACCTCTTCGACGGATTCATCTTCCAGCTTTTGCAGCGCGGCGTGTTCATCTTGTCCGGCGGTGATGGGATCGGCATAGACGGAGATAGTCGAGATGAACAGGTAGCGATCCACTGCACCGCGCAGCAGTTCCGCCGACTGGCGTACCACACGCGGAATATAGCCGCAGGTGTCGATCACCGCGTCCCATGTGTGCCCCTTGAGCGCTTCGAGATCGCCCGCGTCACGGTCGCCCTGTAAATGCGCAACGTTTGGAAATAAGTCGGGGTTGGTTTTGCCCCGTGTGAACAGCGTGACCTCATGCCCGCGCGCCAGCGCTGCTTCGACAACATGCCGCCCGACAAAACGCGTTCCACCCAACACCAATAGCCGCATCGCCCTCTACCACCTTTCAAATGTTTTTGAACGATTGAACGAAGTTTAAGCGAAATCGCGGCGGTGGTCAAACATCTACAGCTGCTTCAGTTCAATCTCCCACGCGAGCGTCTCATCGGACGGATCGACGTTGAGGACATAGCGACCATCACGGGGCAAGCGCAGCGCGTGTGAGCCGACTCCGGCTTTGTTGATGACCGGAATTTCGCCCGTATTCTCGATGTTGATCAGCGTGGCAGTGACGGGCGCGTTCGGCGGAAACTTGTACTCGATCCGGTAGACGCCGGAATACAGGGTGAGGGCTTCGCTGGCGAACGCGCCCTTGCCGCTCTGCTTGAAGGGTTTGGCGCGCGAGCGCGGCGTGACCACGACGACTTCCCCATCATCGCCGATGACATGGCGCTTCGGTTTGTCGAGCAGGGCGCGGCGTTTGAGTGCGGGTACGACGAACACAAATGTCACGCTTGCGACGATAAGGATGATCATTAGCATTTCGGCAGCGCCGATGATGAACATGTGAACCGCTCCTACTGAATCGTCGTGATGGCTTGTGTCGAGAGTTCGACGTTGGTTGACCAGTTCCCTGCCAGATCAACTGCCCAGATCGCGAACTCGATCCACTGACCAGTACTACCAGTATAGATCGCTTGGCGGTCGCTTGTCTCCAACCACGGCTGCCATTCGCCGCCGTTGACGCGCACCCAGAGGATAAAATTGGCGATCCCGCTGTTGTCGCTTCCCTCCCATGTGACGGTGAAGCTCGGCGGGCTGATCTCCGGCAGGGGGGCGATCTGCGCGGTCGGCGGCGTCGTATCGAAAGCCGGATCGGTCGTCGGATGGGCGGTCGGGGGGATGGGCGTAGCAGTCACGCTCTCAACGATCACCAGCGCGCCGGGCGTCGAGGTCAGCGGGCTGCGCGGTGATCCGCCCTCCAACATGATCCGGTTCGTATCGGGCGCTGCGCCGCCGATCACCGGTTCGACGAGGATCACGGGTTCGCCGCCCAGTGCGTCCGCGTCGGTCGTCAGCGAGATGAACCCCCCGCGCTGCGCCGCATTTACGGCAAGGCGATAACTGCCGTCTACCGGCGTGATCGTTTGCTGGTCGCGCAGGGTGTAAAGCGTGGCGGCTGATCCGCTGGCGGGGATTGTGATCGCGCGGTTTTCGGTGCTGTCCCCCCATGCGACATAAATCCGTTCGCCGCCAAACGTACGTTCAAACACGAGAACAGTCGCCGCGCCCTCAAGATTGATCACGCCGCGACTGACAAACGGAGTCGCGCCGAAGACCTGCGCCAAGCGGTAAAATGCGCTGGCAGCCGGACGGGGCGTCCCCGGCTGCGGGTGCTGACGAAAGCAGGTTGCCGTGCGCTCGTTGCGGTACAAGCCGAACGCATCACCCCAGCACGCGCCGTTCGTGCAGATGTTGCCATTGTTCGGCGGGAAATCCGTGCCCCCGGCTTGATTGCCGCAGTCGTCGTAGAGTTGATGGAAGAACACAACTTCCACGCCGGATGCCCATGCCAGCGTCGTGTTCTGGATGACGTACAGCGCTTGCTCGGCTTGCGTGCCGCGCCAGCGCCGCGAGTCGGGGCTGTTTGCCGTCCACGTTGGACCGGGGTAATCGTCCCAGACGGGGACGCCGCTTTCATTGAGCCAGAGCGGGCGCGTCAGCCCGAAGCGGGTGAGCTGTCCCTGTACCAAGCTGATCAGGTGGGCGGTGCGGCGGGCGCTGCCGTAGCTGTGCAGCGCGACTTTGTCGAAATACCAGTTGTTCATACCGCGCGCGGGGTCTTGGTAGATGAAGTAGAGGACTTCCCCGAACCAGAAATGCGTATTCGGCTGCGCGAACGACAGCCCGCCGAAGAGAACCGTCGCATACGGGTCGAGCAGACGGATCACCGTGTAGGCAACTTTGAGCAGCCGCGCATAATCACCGGTAGTACCGCTCCAGAACATCTGGTAGTCGGGTTCGTTCCAGATTTCCCAGACCTGAATCCCCTCGTCGTACTCGCGTCCCGGCTGCCGTGACAAAATACCCCCCGGCTTGTAGCGCGTGACGGCTTCGTAGACGAATGCTGCCCAAGGATTGCCGACGTTGGGTGTTTTGCCCGCGCCAGCGTAATCCGACCCATCGCTGAAGATCGGCGCGTACAACCCGCGCATGATATTGCCCTGACGCGCGTGTTCTGGGATGCCCATCAAAATCGCATTTGTTTTTAAGCCATGTTGCAGATCTTCCGTAACGACCCGATCCAGCGCATCCCAGTTGTAGACGCCGGGGAAGGTTTCGACGTAATTCCAGTAGAACGGGTAGCGATTCCAGCCCGCGCCGAGCAGCAAGGCGTTCCGATAACGGTTTTCGTCGGCGGGGTGTTCTGCTGAACTGATAAAGGTGATGCCGAGGTACGGCGAACGGACGTAGCCGCTGCTTTGTCCATGAAGGGTTGGTGGTGGAGTGAACGACAGTGTCAGGATCAGCAGTGCGATGGTGATGAGTGCGCGAATAGGCTTCATAGTTCGATGGTCTAAGCGTAAAAACAATAACGTCATTGTACCGAATAGTTATGTTTCGTCACGGTGACATACTCCCCATGCCTAAAGGCGGGGGCTTCTACCGTCAACACGAGAGCGCAGGCGAACCTGCGTCTTTACGCTCGCTCTGGTAGCCCGTTGATGCCCCAACGGTTTTGATGTTGATCGCCGCATTGTGATCGCGGTCAATCACCAGACCGCAGTCACAATGCAGCGTTCTATCGCGCAAGGTGAGATCATGACGTTTTCCGCAGTTCGAGCAAACCTTTGTCGTGGATGCAAAGCGGTCAATCTTGACGACCGTCTTACCGCGCTTGAAGGCGACCCATTCCAGAATGCTCATGAAACTGCTGAAGCCCAAATCGCTCACCTTGCGTCCCCACATCGCTTTCATGCCTGTGAGGTTCAGATCTTCAAAGTACAGTGTGTCGTATTCGTGGCACAGCTTATGCGCCAACTTGAAGTGATGATCGCGCCGCTGGTTTGTCACATCGCCGTGCGCCTTCGCCAGTGTACGACGTGCCCGCTTGAAGCGCCTCGACCCTTCCACCTTGCGCGACAACTGCTTGCTAAGTTGCTTGACGCGCTTAAGCCCCTGCGTGAAAAACAACGGCGAGGTGTGTTGGCGTCCTTCATCGTCGGTCAAGAAGGTTTTCAGCCCGAAGTCGAATCCGCCGCTTTTACCCGTGCTGGTTCGCTCGATGCTGAGGCTCTCAACGACGCTGAAGACCAACCACAATCGCCCCACTGCATCCCGTTTGACGGTCAACGTCTTGATCTGCCCGCCCATGTCGCGGTGCTTGACGAACTTGTACTCGACTCCGGCAATCGTGACCGTCTGTCCGTTCACCTTGTAGCCCGATTGCGGGAAGGTGAACGAGCGGTACTTCTTCGCTTGTCTAAACTTCGGTGGACGCTGCGCCAGTTTGCTGAAGAACCGCTGGTAGGCATCGTCAATTCGTCGGCACACGTCCTGACAGGCTTGCGAGTGCAGTCCTTGCCACAACGCAAACCGCTCCGTCTTGCGCAGCATCAGCACATGCTTGTTCATGTCGTGCAGCGCAATGTATTTCCCGGTCAGGCGGTAGTAGCGTCGCTGCAAGGCGATGAAGTGATTCCAGATCGTAGACGC
>JACSRG010000176.1 GCA_014879865.1 Anaerolinea sp. | reverse complement strand
AGGCACGACGACGCGGTCGCCCATGCGCATTTTGCCATCTGCCAGCGGGATCAAGATGTCGCTGTGCCCGTCGATCACAATCGCTTGGCGGTGCAGGTCGCGGGCGTGGGCTGCGGCATCGGTCATGGTCAAATCCCTCCCGCGAGTCCGGTGCGGCGCGAGTCGGCGTAGCTGTTGAGCAAGCCCGTCTCGGCGTCGCGCCACGACATCTGGAATGAGCCGATGTGCCAGTCGTATGGCAGCAACGGGTTGACGGTGATCCCCAGTTTCATCAGGTCGGCGATCACCGGGGGCGACAAGCGCGCTTCGATGTCGAGGGTGTAGTCGTCGCGCAGCGTCCACATGCGCGGGAGTTCGGCGGCGATCTCCGGGGACAGCCCACAGGCAAGGATGCTCCACAACAACTGCGGCACGGTGACATTCGGGTAGCCCGGCGTCCCCAAGCCGATCCACGGCTTGCCATCCTTCAGGATCAAAGTTGAGCCGGTGATCAAGCGGATGCGTGATGCTTCTGCCTGCCAGCCGGCGATCCCCTGACTCATCGTGCTGTAGGCGTGCGATCCCCAGAAGTGAACACCATCCACCACGACACCCGGAATACCCCCGCTTTGCACCGTATTGATCAACTGCACCCAGTTCCCGGCGCTGTCAACCACGCTGATCTCGCAGCTCCCGACCGGGGCTGAGCCGTCGAGCGGGAGTCCGGCGGAAGCCAGCGCCATTTTGCCATTCACCGCCAGCACATGCGGCGTCAGGTCGATGCGCGGACGGCTGTGCTTCAGAATGCGGGCGGTTGCCGCGTGATATGCCTGCGACATCAGCACTTCGTGCGGGGTCGCGAAGATGTGCGGATCGTTGAGCATCCCCGTCTCGAATTCGGCGCGGCGCAAGACGTGCGCCATGTAGTAGAGCGCTTCGGGGTTTTCGCTGTAGTGACCGCCCTTGTGCGCGCCGAGTTCCTTGAGCACGCCGAGGACGAACGCCGAGATCGTGCCGACGACTTCCGGCGGGGCATACTGCACGATGACCTGATCGCCGTAGGCGGTGTGCATCGGCTCACCCCAGCGCGGCGGCACGGCGGTCATGTGCTGCGGCGTGATCTTCCAGCCTAAGCGGTTTGCCTCGGCGATGAAGTGCTGCGCCCATTCGCCCTCGGTGAACTCCGCTGCACCCTGATCGGCACAGCGGCGCAGCGTCTGCGCGAGGGCGGGGTTCTTGAAGCGTGTTTCCGCATGAGGCAGGAAACCATCTGCCATGAACAGCGCCCGACCGGAGGGGAAGTAAGTGTAGCTGGAAAGGAAATATTGAAGCAGCGCGTATTCGAACGATGAGACGACATGCCCTTCTTCGGCAGTCTGAATCGCAGGTGCGCACAGCGACGCCCATGACTGAGTCCCGAAGCGCGCATGAAGTTCGCCGAGCGCGGGCATGTAGCCGGGAATACAGGCGCTCGGCGGGGGAAGTCCCGGTATGACGAAACCGCCGACACCCGGCGGGAGCGGGCGGAAGGGCGGCAGATCGGACACGAGCGTGCCTGACCCGTTCAGATGATGCGTCTTGCCCGTGCTGGCTTCGTAGATCAGCACGGTCAGGCTGCCGCCGTGCGTCGTCAGGTGCGGCTCGACGACGGGTTGCAGCAAACACCCGGCGACGGCGGCGTCGAAGGCGTTGCCACCTGAGCGCAGCACGTCGAGCATGGTCGCCGTCACCAGCGGATGCGAGGTGCTGCACACCGCCTGTTTATCGCGGATGACCGGTTTGATGCCCGGTTCGCTCATCAGTACCCTCCCGCGCGCCCGCTGCGCCGTGATCCGACCGCGCTGTGAAGGACGCCGGTAGACGGGTCGCGCCAGCTCATCTGGAATGACCCCATGTGGTAGTCGTATTTGGGCAGCGGCTTGACGAGCACCCCCATCTGCGCCAAACCCTCGACGACGGAGGCAGGAAGGCGGCTTTCCACCGCGACTTTGTAATCATCTTCCATTGGCAGCATCATCGGTGCGTCGCTGGCAGCCTGCGGAGTCATGCCGTAGTCGAGGATGTTGGAGAGGACTTGCGGCACGGTGCAGTGGACGTTCCCCGGCGAACCGAGCGAGACAAACGGCTGCCCGTCTTTGAACACGAGCGTGTTGCCGATCACCGAGCGCATCCGCGCCCCACCCGTGAACCACCCGGCGATGCTCGCGCGCATGTTGCTCATCGCATGGCTGCCGACCATCGGCACGCCGTCCACAACTTCGCCGGGGATACCGCCGCTTTGCAGCGTGTTCATCATCTGCACCCAGTTCCCCTCCCCATCGACAAGGCTGAGTTCGCAGCTTCCGGCGGGCTGTTCTGGCTTTTTCGGCGCAGCGCCCGCCGCTGCCAGTGCAATCGGTCCGCTCGTCAGTTGAACATGCTTGGACAGGTCGATCTTGCTGCGGCTCTGGCGCAGAATCTCCGCCAGCATCCGGTGATAGTCCGGCGACGTGAGCACTTGCGACGCATCCTCGAAAAATTCGGGATCGTGAATCATGCCCGTCTCGAATTCGGCGCGGCGCAAGGCGTGCGCCATGTAATACAGGGCTTCCGGGGAGTCGGCGTAATGCCCGAAGCTGGTCACGTCCAGTTCGCGCAAAATGCCGAGAACCAGCGCGCAGAAGACCGCCTGTCGTTCCGGCGGGGCAAGCTGCACGATTTCGCAGCCTCGATGCTGGTAGCGCAGCGGTTCTTGCCAGCGCGGTGGGGTCGCGTTCATGTGATCGAGTTTGATCGCCCAACCGAGCGCATTCGCGCGTTCGACAAAGTGCTGCGCCCATTCCCCGGTGATGAAGTAGTCGGGACCTTCCTCGGCGAGGCGCGTGAGGGTGCGCGCAAGGGTCGGCTTGCGCCAGCGGTCGCCGACCTGTGGCAAAAACCCATCCGGCGTGAAGTGTTCGCGTCCCGACGGGGTGTACAGGTAGAAGCTCACCGTTTCCGCCAGCACCAGATGTTCAAACGAGTCGACGATGTGCCCTTCTTCCGCCCAATGGATCGCGGGTTGGCACAACGACGCCCACGATTTTGTGGCGAAACGCTCGAACAGGGCTTTCATACCCGGCATGAAACCCGGAATCACCGCGAATGGGGTGGCGATGGG
>JACSRG010000829.1 GCA_014879865.1 Anaerolinea sp. | reverse complement strand
GTCGGATGCAGGCTCAGTATGCGCAACTGAGAAAAGAGTACATCCAATTTAGGATCGACTGCATCTTGCCAACTAACCAATACTTGTGCGACGAAGTTTTCGAATGTTCCTTGAAAGCGATTGTTGGTCACAAGCACTAAGGGATAAGTTCGACTCGGAAACGTACGTATACCGGGAATATGGATGATTTGGCTTATGCTCTCCGTTAATTCCTCTGGAACTAGAAATATGGAAAGTAATCCCAAGCGGCGCTCTGAGGAAGATACGAGAGCCAAGAAGCCGTTAAATCTAGTTATACTCAGATTAAGATCGGGATTCTGCAACCTTCTGCCAAAAGCTTTTTCAGCAAATCGAACAACTTCTTCTTGAGGCATGTCATGGATGAGAGTTTCTTCCCCATCGAGTCCGTAGACACTGGTAGATACTAATTTCAGTCTAGGTCGCTCGGATGTAAGTTGGTAAACGTTCTTGACTGATACATCACCGCCCCAAGTAACCTTTAGCATGAAGTGCGCATCACTCTCATCCGCTCCTGTTTTGAAGGAAAAGAACTGTGATGCTTCGGTGTATTGAACATTTGGACCGTCTAGTTTAAGTGCACCTCTATCATAGGGTGAAGACTCCAGCGTTTGTTTGAGCAGCAGCAGCGGTTGCATGATGCTCGACTTGCCGGAGCTGTTCGCCCCTGCCAGCACGGTCAGCGGACGAATAGCGATCCGCGTCTCGTCCCGCAGCGACTTGAAGCCTTTGACCTCAATCGCCGTGATTCCGCGTGCCTGTTTGTCTTGATCCGCCATTGGTTTGCCCACTTTCGCCACTAACAAAAGGACGAGACATGTCTCGTCCCTACATGCACTAGATTACGCCCCTCGCTGCACCTGCGCAATCAGGTTGGGAGAGACAATCTTTCTCCCCTCTCCCCGCTTACGGTGTTTGCGAAGCAAACCGAGAGGGGTCGGGGGTGAGGGGCGGAGTTCGGTCTACCCCCCGACGATCACCGTCGCGGTCGGCGTGGCGATGACCGACAAGCCGCCGAGCGGGATCACCGTGTTCGTCGGTGCGCCCTGCGCGCTGAAATCCTGCGGCAGCACGGTCGCATCCGGCGGGAACGTCGGGATGATCGGGATGGTCGGCTGCGCGGTCGGCGCGACGTTGTTGACGCCGATCTGCACCTCACGGAAGATCGCGCCTTCGTAGCCGCCCGTGTTATTCGAGTAGACCGATAGGCGGATGCGATACAAGCCGTTCGCAAGCTGCGTCGTATCCAGTTGACCGAGCACCCCGTTGTTGAGCTGATTGCCGAACGGACCAGCGAACAAACTGTACTGATCCGGCGTGTTGAGCGACGCGATCTCCAACTGGTAGCGGTTGAAGTTGGGCGCGCTCACCGTCCCGGTAATCTGAAGGATGCCGGAGACGTTCGGCGCGCCGTTGGCGGGGCTGGTGATCGCCACCTGCGGCAGCGTCATACCCGCCGTGCATTCGCCTTCCGGCGGCGCTTGCACCGGCAGTTCGATCCCGACCGTCTGCGCGTACACCTGACCATCCGGTGTATTTAGCCACGCAATCGCCGTCGGGTCGCTGATGTTGGCAAAGGTCGCCGTCGTCACATTTTCCGGGCAGTACTGGTTCGCGCGGTAGCCTGTCCACGTGTCGATGGCGATGGTTTGCAGGAACGACGCGTTGGCGGGCGGCGGCGGCTGCGTCTGGATGAACAACTCGTTGCGCACCGACGCGCATTGAATATTCGGGTCGTAGAGCGTCCCGGTATCGTTGCAGATCGTCTGCTCGACCACGCCGCCGGGGTTGGTGAAGGCTTGCGGCTGCCGGTTTTGCAGCGCCGCCTGCATGACCGTGTTCCACAGCGGGACGGCGGTCGTTTGCGTCGCGCCGTTGGTCACGCCGTTATCGACGCGCCCCATCCACACGCCGACGACGGCATTGTTGGTGAAGCCGAGCGTCCACAGATCGCGGTTGTCGTTGCTCGTGCCGGTCTTCGCGCCGACCAAACCGGGATAGCCCTCGACGGTCAAGCCGCTGTTCAAGCCGAACACGTCGGCGCGGGCGTTGTTGTCGCTCATGATGTTCTGCATCAGGTAGGCGACGGGCGCTTGTACCACCTGACCCGGTGCGGCGCGCGCGGGCAGCGCGATTTCTTCGCCGTCCGCCGCCGTGATCCGCGTGATCGAGTACAGCGGGACGCGCAGACCGGTATTCGCCAGCGTGCCATACGCCTGCACCATGTCATACAGGCGGACTTCATTCGCGCCGAGCGCGCTCGGCAGCCCGAAAGTCGCTTCGGGCAGGAAGCGCAGCCCCATGCGCTCTGCCGCGCTCTGGAACGCCGCCGTGCCAATCGCCGCCATCGTCTTGACCGCCGGGATGTTCAAGCTGTTTTGCAGCGCGTAGCGGACGGCTTCGGGACCCCGGAAGCGGCGGTCGAAGTTGACCGGCTCGTAATCGGGGTTGGTATAGCGCGTCGGCACATCCCACAGGATCGTCGCCGGAGTGAAGTAGGCGCGTCCCTGCGCCGTGTCATAGCCTTCGAGCGCGGCGGTATACAGGATCGGCTTGATCGACGACCCCGGCTGCTGCCATGTGAACACGTTGTTCACCTGACCGTCAATCGAGTCGTCGCGGAAGTTCGGACTCCCGACCATCGCGCGGATCGTGCCGTCACGCGGGTCGGTCACCATGACCGCGCCCGTGTTGATCCCCGTGAAGGCGTTTTGCTGCACCTGCTGCACCAATGCCGCCTGCGCGACATCCTGCACACGCGGATCAAGCGTGGTGTAGATCGTGAAGCCGCGCCGGAACATCTCATCCGTGCCGAAGCTCTGCTCGACAATCGTCTGGATGTAGTTGATGAAATGCGGGTAGCGCACTTGATACGTGCGCGGGACGTAGTTCGCCGCCTCGACGCGGGCTTTGTCGAGCACCACCTGACCGGAGCGCAAATCCTGCTGCGTCACGCAGAAGGGCTGCGCGCCGTTGTAGGGCGTATGCTGGAACTGCAAACAACCGACCTGAGCCATCAAGTCCATGACGATGTTCATGCGCTCGAACGCGGCGCTGCGATTGATCACCGGGTCATAGCGGGCAGGCGCTTGGATCAAGCCCGC
>JACSRG010000157.1 GCA_014879865.1 Anaerolinea sp. | reverse complement strand
GGATGGCGTGATCGTCTGCGACGGGGTGAGCGTGTAGGTCAGCGATGGCGACAGCGTATCGGTCGGCGGCGCAGGCGTGTTGGTGGCGACAGTCGGCGTGAACGTGCGCGTCGGGATCAGCGTCCATGTGTTGGTGACCGTGCTGGTGAAGGTCGGGGTCACGCTTGGCGTTTCGGTGTGCGTCGGCGTGAAGGTCGGCGGCACGGGCGTGAACGTGTCGGTCTGCGTGAACGTTGGCAAAATGGCAAGGGTCGGCACCTGCGCCACCGGCGTCGGCGCAGCGGACGGGGGCTGCCCCATCCGCGCGATGACCAGACCGGCGACGAGCAGGGTCAGCACCAAGAACAGAAGCGAAATCAAATTGTAGATGCGGTTGCTTCCCCGTCCCATGCGAGTTCTCCTAGAGATAGTGTTCGATTGCCGCAGTTGCCAGTAGTTGAGACAGCCAGTTTTCAAACCGAACTTGCGCGACGAATGCGCGGCGGTCTTCCGTGAGTGGACGGTCGCCGCGTTCAATCACCTGAATGATGTGGAAGCCTAACGAGGTCGCAACCGGTCCGACGATTTCTCCCGGTTGCAAGTCGAATGCCTGCTCCGCCAGCAGGGGTTCGAGCAGTTCATCAGCCGCGAACCAGCCAAGATCGCCGCCGCTGGTGCGCGTGGTCACATCGCGCGACAAGACCGCCGCCAGCGCCGCGAAATCGTCACCATTTTGCAACCGCGCCAGCACGTCGAGCGCTTCCTGCTCTGTGCCGACAAGGATATGCCGCGCGTGTACCTGCGGCACGTCGGCGTTCAGATCCGCCGTGAGCGAGTCGCGCATCCGCTGCGTGATCAAGTTATCGCGCAGTGTCTCGCGGAAGTCCGCTTCGCTGTAGTTATTGCTGGTCAGCCAAGTTTGCCATGCGTCCGCACCGCCCGCCCGCTCGATGTATGCCTGTAGTTCGGCGTCGAGTTCGGCATCGGTGATCGCGATGTTTTGCGCGGCAGCCGCCTGCCGGATGACCGTCTGTTCGATCAGGGTTTGCAGTGCCAGCGCGCGGATTTCGGTCGTGCTGCCGCCTAACTGCGCTTCCATCCGCTGGAGCTGCGGCAAGGTGATTTCCTGCGCGTTGACGCGGGCGACGATCTGTTCACCTGCCGCGTTGGTCGGCAGGACAGCCGGGGGCTGAGTCGCCGGACTGGTGGTCACTGAATCGGCGGGTGCTGCCCCGCCACATGCTGAAAGCGTCGCCGTGACGGTGAGCGCGAGAAGCAGCCTCTTCAAAATACGCAACATGCGCTCCTCAAAGATGAGCCATTGAATATGCAGCGATTATAGCGGATTGCCGTTTTGCGCGCACATGACGGCACAGTAGGTCTATTGTCCCGCCCACGCATGGACTAGAATCCAGCAAGTTGGTTGATCAATCAGGGTTAGGTATATGGCGACGACACACATCTGTCCTGAATGCGGCGCAGAACATGCGGGCGATCTGACCTGCCATGACGATTTCTACCAACTGCTCTACTGGGAAGCTGAAGACCCGCCGCTCGGCGTGGTGCATCACCTGATGGTGCTGTGCTACCACCTACAGCATCCGAGTCTGTATGCGCCGGAGGGCTTGGCGAATGCCAAAGGGCTGCTGGTCGATTTTCTGGATCGCGGGCTGACGCCAGAGCAAGTCCGCGCCAAGAACAGCCCGCTGGTCGATTCGGGCAAGCGGACGTTCAAGATCACGGCGACGGCAGACTCGCGCGGGGCGTACTCGCAGCCGATCCGCTGGACGCTGACCGCCGCCGATGTGGTGCGCGCGGGCAAAGATCGCTACGTGGAAATTGTCAACGCGTGGGCGCAATCCGTTCACGCGAGTTTGCGCGCCAGTGGTGAGCTTCCTGCCGTGTGATATTCCGACGCTGGTATCCGGCACGATTCGCGCTATAATGGAAACCAAACAAAAGTTCTAATCCAAAAGGTGACTCCATGCCGTCGCGCACACAAAGCAAATTCGTCTGCCAGAACTGCGGGCGGCAGTCGCCGCGTTACATGGGACGCTGCCCCGCGTGTGGTGAATTCAACACGATGGTCGAGGAATTCACCGAGGTGACGAAGGTCGGCGGCAAGACGACGACGCGTGAACGAGTCGTGCTGCCGCACAGCCAGCCGCAGCGCCTCAACGATGTCAGCACCCATGAGCGCCCGCGTCTGCAAATCCCTATCGGCGAGTTCAACCGCGTGATGGGCGGTGGCATCGTCCCCGGCAGCATCGTCTTAATCGGCGGCGAGCCGGGGATTGGCAAGAGCACAATTGTCTTGCAGATGTCTAGTCTGCTGGCAAACAACGTCGGACGTGTGCTGTACGTGAGCGGCGAAGAAAGCGTCCAGCAGATCAAAATGCGCGCGGATCGCATGGGCTTGCAGGCAGACGAACTCTACCTGCTGACCGAAACCAATCTCGCCGACATCTTCGAGCAGGTCAACCGCGTTGACCCCACCATCTTGATTATCGACTCGATCCAGACGATCTACACGGAAGAAAGCGAATCGTCGCCGGGGAGCGTGTCACAGGTGCGCGAGTGCGCCTCGCGGTTGCAAATGCTGGCGAAAACCACCGGCACAAGCGTGTTCATGATCGGTCATGTCACCAAAGAGGGGGCGATTGCCGGTCCGCGCGTGCTAGAACACATCGTCGATACCGTGCTCTACTTGGAAGGCGATCCGTTTCAGGCGTACCGCCTGCTGCGCAGTGTCAAGAACCGCTTCGGCGCGACCAGCGAGATCGGCGTGTTCGAGATGTCCGGTTTGGGCATGATCGAAGTGCCGAATCCGTCGGAAGTCTTCCTCGCCGAGCGCGTGCTGAATGCGCCGGGGACAGCCATCGCCGTGACGATGGAAGGTACGCGTCCGCTGCTGGTCGAATTGCAGGCGCTCACCAGCCCGACCGCCTTCGGCAACCCGCGCCGCACGCCTAACGGCGTCGATATGAACCGTCTGCTGCTGATCAGCGCCGTGCTGACCAAGCGGCTCGGCTTGAAGCTGCACGAACACGACATTTTCATCAACGTCGTCGGCGGCATGAAGGTCGATGAACCCGCCTCCGACCTGTCGATGGCGCTGGCGTTAGCCTCTAGCTACTACGAAAAGGCGATCCCAAC
>JACSRG010000210.1 GCA_014879865.1 Anaerolinea sp. | reverse complement strand
CAGCAAGGCGAGTGGCACAGCGACAACCGACGCCAACATGGACGATCCGAACAGCCATCTGCGCCAGCGCCCGCTGCTAACGGTCGATGAGGTGATCACGCCACAGGTCGGCAACTGCACGATTTTCGCCCGCTATGTGGAGACAGGCTTCGCCACGCAAGTCATTCTGAATGCACGGCTGACGCGCTTCTATGAGCGGAGTGACTGGAAACAGCAGTTGAGTGCCGCACAGGGAAGTGAACCGCTGCTCTTGGAACGTGGCATCGACTTCGATGATCCCGAACCGGAAGAGCCAGAAACGCCTACCGCCGAACCGATTGCAGGCAGTCCATCCTCGATTGCTGTTGCGGTTGAGAATGCCATTCAAGACAAGATCACGAAACGCACAGGCGGAAAGGTCAAAACCGTGCCGTTGAGCCAGCTTCGCGCACAGTATCGGCAGCACCGGCAGGAACAAACGCGATGAGCCTGAACAAAAAGACGATGGTGCGAGAAATCGGTCGCCGCACGCGCTTGAATAATCGCGACGTGGAGCGGGTGATTGAGACTCTGGTAGAAGTGTGGACGGAGGAATTGGTCAGTGGCGGACGCATCGAGATTGAGCATTTCATGGTACTGGAGATGCAGGTCGTTGAGCGCTACCGGAATAATCCCTTTTTGCGGCAGACGTTTCGGCAGATCAAACTGCGTGCGAGTAAAGCGCTGCGGGAGAAGTTGAATCACAACTCAGTTTGAATTTCTGAGAGTGGTAGCTTTTCACAATTTCCGTGAGGCTGTTCAATTGTAATGATCAAAATCCTCTCCGCTGTGGGACGATGTGTTAAGGGTAGTAAAATGCCTTTCCTCAACTTCCATAATTCTTTGACGGAATGTCCGAAAAGCACAAATATTCCCAATCGATATCCATAATGCTCAGTAAAGTTCAAGAGAGTATTAAAATCCTTACGTATACCGGCTTCATTTAAATTTCCTTTTACTTCTACAACTACAGTATTTCTTTCATGTGTACCGGGAACATGGAATACAAAATCAGGGTTTACTCTATGGCCTGGAGCAAAATCCCGATGTCCACGTTTGTCAATTTCGCCGTGCAGCAGAAGGAGATCATTGTCACCAATTAAGCAACGTATTTGATGATAGAATTCATAGCAAAAGATTCTCTCCCGCGTAATTCCTGCCCTAGTATAGGTGGTGGGCAGTAAAAAATAAGCACCAACTATCCTTTGCAAAGCGTTTTCGATGAGATCGATGTATTCCTGCATATTCTAATCCTGACCAGACATTATTTCCTTCCCATTCCACTTATGATGATACCAAGCCTTTGTATGAAGGATGGCTTGAGGAAAGCAACAGCCCGGCACAAAACCGGGCTGGTTCTTATAAATCGATATCTGGGGAAGCCGTTTCGGAACTGGAGCTTGGCTCTTCAGCGTAAACGAGTGGATCTATACCTTCCGCTGCCATTTGCGCCTCACGCTCGACATTCGGATTGTGCAGATGCCAGTCGCTTTCCTCGCGCACGACGGTGCGATTGCCGCTCATGTAATCGACAATCTGGTTGTAATTCATAGCCTCCCACTCACCGGACAGTCCTTCCAGTTTCGCCACCTCTGGCGCGAGTTCCGGTCCGTCCAGCAGCTCCGGCACGAGATACGAGCGAAACTCTGTCTCGAATTTACGCGCATCATCGTCACTGGCGAAGTGCGCCATCTCCACCGTTCGCGCTTCCGTTGGGTAGATGCTGTCATCCATGCCATTTTCTTCAACATAGTCGTCGAAGTCAGGTGGAAGCTGCGGGAACTCGGTTACGAACAACGCCGTGCCGAGGCGTTCACCTTCCGGTGTTTCGACCGGGCGGTAATGCATCTGCCAGTAATGGCGCTCCGGTTCAGGTTCGTCATCGGTTTGCGCGGCGATCAGCGTGTCCCAACTATCCGGCTCAGGCGTGGAAACAGGAGGCAGTTCCTCTGTATCATCATTAATGTCGCGGATACTTTCCCCAATCGGCGCAACATCCAGCCCCGCCAGTTCCGCTTCGCGCAGGGTGGTGAAGCGATCTGGCGGTCCCTGCTGGAACAGCCGTCCATCGGCACGGTTGGGATCGAGTTCATCGTTTGCGACAGCGAGTGCTTCCGCCTGGTGCATGGCGGCTTCCAGCCCGCTTTCCTGATAGGTGCGGTACAAGTCCTCCCGATCCATCGAGGCGATCTCACGCTCAGTTTCGCGTTCCCACTCATACGATTCCATCGAGTAGGTCTGGAGCGTTTGCGCTTGATTGCCAATGCGCCCATCCTCGCCTATCCACCATTTATCGGCTACCAGTTCCAGCGTCCAGAGATCGGCAGCCACCACCTCAAACGAGTAGTTGACGGTCGGATCGACGGGTTCGAGCAGGCGATATTGCGAGTTAGCAAGCTTCTCGCGGAAGTGTTCAGCACGCGCTTCTGGCGCGAGTATCTGCGGTTCGTCATCCCGATGTTCACGGGTGATCGCTGCCTCCGCACGCTCGCGCTCCAGATTGGTCATGAACGGATCGAGCGGTCCGTCGGTGAACAGACGCGGGTCATCGCGGGTGGATTCGAAATTACCGCCAGCCGCCGCCATCCCTTCCGCGAGATTCATCGCCGCCTCCAAGCCCTGCGTTTCGCGCAGCTCGTTCAGTTCGCGCAAATCGACGGCGAGTTCTTCACTCATGCCGTAGCTGGCGATGGTCAGCCGCGCTTCGTAATCTTGATTCCCTTCGCGCCATGTCTTGACTGCTTCGAGGGTCGGGCTGCCATCGTCACTGCTTCCACCCACGAAACGGTAGTCCACACCGGTGTTCAGTTCAGGCAAAATCGCAGGTTCAGGGAAATTCAATCCGTGTGATTGTGCGGTGAGATGCGCGAGTTCCTGTGCGTTGTCCAGATCGCCATCCTCCAGCATGATCTGGAGCGCAGGCAGTGGGAACGGCGATGCGCCACCGCGTTCCAGCGGCATGACCGGATGCGAGTCGTGAACCAGCCGCCCATCGTCAGCCTGAGCGACCCGAAAATAGCCGAGATGCATCACCGGATCATCGAAATTCGGCTGATCCGAAACATCGACAGCGGCAAAAAAGTGCAGTGTCCCGCGATCATCCAGATGGTTCGGCACATAGAC
>JACSRG010000827.1 GCA_014879865.1 Anaerolinea sp. | reverse complement strand
TGATCGGCGCGTTCGCGGTCATGTTCATCGGGCAGCCGACGACGGCGGATCGCTGGTCATGGATCGAACCGGAGAAGGAGCAATTGATCACGGACAGGGCGGTGCAAGTGCATCCCGGCGAATACCTCTCGATCCGCGACAATCACCGCCTGAACCTGATCACCATCGATGTGCGCGATCAGCGTGATTACAACCTGTTCCATCTGCGCGACGCGCAGCACATCCCGTTGGATGAATTGGAAGCCGCCATCCCTGATCTGATGCTCGAACCGTCGAACACCGTTTTCATGTTGGTGAGCAACAACGAGACGCAGGCGACAGAGGCATGGCGGATGCTGCAAGCGAACAGCGTCCCGAACGTGTATCTCCTCGAAGGCGGCGTCAACCAATGGCTGGCGTTGTTTGGCACACTGGACGCAGCAATTCGTCCCTCAAGTGTCACCGGGGATGATCAACTGCGATTTGCGTTCGGCGGCGCGCATGGCGAACGCAGCGCAGCGGCAGCGCCGCACACCGAAGAGTTCCCGCTCGAATTCACGACCAAAGTGCAGTTGCAGTCACGCGGCGGCGGCGCGGCGGGCGGCTGCGGCTGATCCACGAGTAACGACAGCGATTAGGGGACGAGGCAATCCTCGTCCCTACCACCTGTCCCCCGATGTTCCACCTTTGGCGAAAATGAACAAGTCAACCCCTTGACAGCCCCGCCCTTGCGACGTACATTAGTTTGAATACGACTTAAAATAAGTGATAAAAATACGATCTGTCGAGTGACAAACCCATGAAATACGCCCATGTGCGGTGGAAGCTAACCCTCTTACTTACTCTGATTGTCCTACTGGGATTTCTCCCTATGACCCCTGTGAATGCCCAATCGGGCGCAGTCCAAGCGTGGCTGACGACGCCGAATCGCGCCAAGCTGTTGAGCCATGAGCCGGATTTAGCGTTTGTCGAAGGCGCGAATGCTGATGCGCAGTACGTCATTCAAATTGACGACAGCGTCCGCTACCAGCAGATGGAAGGGTTCGGCGCAGCGATGACCGACTCGTCGGCATGGCTGATCATGCGCGTTCTCAACGCGGCACAGCGCACCGAGCTGATGAACAATCTGTTCACGCGTGAAGGCGATGGCATCGGGCTGAGCTACGTCCGTTTGCCCATCGGCGCATCTGATTTCGCCGTGCATGATTACTCATATGCCAGCGAACGCGACCCCGATCTCGAAAACTTTTCGATCAACTACGACGAAGCCTACATTATCCCGGCGCTGCAACTGGCGCTCGACCTCAATCCGCAGCTCCGCTTCATGGGGTCGCCATGGAGCGCGCCCGGTTGGATGAAGAGCACCGGATCATTTCACGGCGGCAGGCTGCTGGCGGAATACTATCCCGCGTGGGCGAATTACCTCGTGCGCTTCATTCAGGCGTACGCCGAACACGGCATCCCGATTGACTCGCTGACGCCGCAGAACGAGCCGAATCATTCGCAGGATACCTATCCTACGATGTTGATGTCCGCCGAAGGTCAGCAGACGTTCGTGCGCGATCATCTCGGTCCCGCGCTGCGTGATGCCGGACTAGATACGCGCCTCGTCATCTTCGATCACAATTGGGATTTGTGGCGCTACCCGATGCTCGTCCTGAGCGACCCCGAAGCGGCGGCGTTTGTGGATGGCGTCGCCTTCCACTGTTACGGCGGTGATGTAGGCGTGCAGTCCATCGTACACGAGAACTATCCCGATGTGGGTATCTGGTTCACCGAGTGTTCGGGGGGCGGTTGGGCGGAAGGTTTCGGCAGCAACCTCGGGTGGAACACACGCACGCTGGGGATCAACAACTTCCGCAACTGGGGCAACAGCCTGATGCTGTGGAACATCGCGCTCGATCAGAATGCGGGTCCGCAAAACGGCGGCTGCGGCAACTGCCGGGGCGTCGTCACGATCAACGACAGCAGCGGCGAAGTGACCTACAACGAGGAATACTACATCCTCGGTCACTGGAGCAAGTTCGTCGATCCCGGTGCATACCGGATCGAGTCAACGGCATTTGACGAGGGTCAACCGCAAAACGTCGCGTTCCTCAACCCGGATGGCAGCCTCGTGCTGGTCGTCCACGCGACGCAGGCGGCAACCTTTACGGTCGAGTGGCAGGGACGGCAGTTTGAGTACAGCCTACCTGCAGGGGCTGTCGTCAGCTTCAAATGGGCGGCGGAACAGCCAAGTTAATGATTATCCTCAAGTGAATCTTTTGTACACAAGGAAGGCAGTAAACATGGCGAAATACATCGGTTTTCTCGTGGTAGCGGCGCTGCTGATTCTGACATTCTCGGTCGCAGCGGCTCAAGATGCTCCGCTCGTACTGCAAGACTTTGAAGGCGAAGTCGAACTGGTTGATGTGTATCAGGCGACAGCCACCATTGCCGATGTTGCGAACAGCGGCGTCGGATCGCTTGCCAGCACCAGTGAAGAGGGCGAATGGCACACGGTCGGGGCGAGCTTCACGGGCGCGCCGGTGGACATCAGCGGCTACAACCAGATTTGCTTCAGCATCAACGACACGACGGCAGGTGATAACACGGTCGGCTTCAAGCTGTTCGATGCGAGCGGGGCGAATGTCGAGCGCTGGACGGATGCCGAAGGCGTCGGCGTCAACCCGAAGACGGTGTCAAATGAATGGACGCAGATGTGCCTCGCGCTGGCAACCTTCACCGACATCGACCTGACGCAGGTGACAGGCGTCGAGATTGCGATGTATGCGGCGGGCGTCTACTACTTCGACGACATCATCGCGCAGAACGGCGAAATCGTGCTGCCCGAACCGCCGGTGATTGACGAACTCGGTCCGATGAGCCTCACCGTCGTACAGGACTTCGAATCCGAAGACACGTACTACAGCGATTACCAAGCCGATGTCAGCCTGAGCACCGATGTGGTGTTCGAGGGCAGCAGTTCGCTGATGGCGGCGAGCGAATCGGGCGAATGGCACGCGTTCGGCGCGTATCCGAGCGAACGTCCGTTTGACGCCAGCGGCTTCGACGCTCTGTGCTTCCAGATTTACGATACCAGCACCCTGAGCGACACGGGTCCCGCGAATGCGACGGTTGGCGTCTCGTTGTTCGATGTGAACGAAGTTAAGGAAGAAGTCTGGACG
>JACSRG010000853.1 GCA_014879865.1 Anaerolinea sp. | reverse complement strand
GCCGGGAGCGGGCTGCGCCCGACCAAGCGCCATATCCAGCGCCGAGGTCGCCAGATCAGCATCATGCTGCTCACCCATGGCCCAACCGATCACCTGACGACTGAATAAGTCCAGCACGCTGACCAGATACAGCCAGCCCTCACGGGTCGGGATGTAGGTCGTGTCGGTGACCCACTTCTCGTTTTTGCGCGTGGCGTTGAAGTCCTGATTCAGCAGATTCGGTGCAAAATACGCGCTTTGCCCCGCCTTTGTCAGCCCAATGCGCCGTTTACGGGCGCGGATCGACCGTAATCCACGCTGGCGCATCAAGCGCTCTACCCGCTTACGTGAGGTGCGGATGCCTTGCTCACCCAGTGCCCGCCAGACCCGATGGCTGCCGTAGATGTGGCGGCTTGCGACGAACACGCGCTCGATCTCATCGCCCAGCCGAGCATCGGCTTGCTGGTGGGGGCTGATGTCACGCTCCCGCCAAGTGTAGTAACCGCTCGGCGACACGTCCAGCGCCTCACATAACGCTTCCACGCTCAGGTTGCTGGTCGCTTGCCCTTGTTGGATCATCTCGAACCGTTCCCCTCGGCTTCGCTGACGATCCCGATGGCTTTTTTTAGCACCTCAATCTGACCCTCGCGCATCGCCAACTGCCGTTCCAACTGTCGCACCCGCGCTGAAAGTTCCTTCACACTGGCGTTGTCGATGTCCAGCGGTTCACCGTATTGTTTGATCCAGGCGTGCAGACTCTTGTTGCTGATGCCCAGCTCGCGTGCCGTCTGGCTGACGTTACCGCTGGCTTCAGCTTTCGCCACTGCCTCGCGCTTGTAGCTCTCGCTGTAATTGCTCTTGCGTCCCATTTGCTCCTCCTGATGTTGTCTTATTGTGCAATCTCTGGGAGCAACTGTTACTCTATTTTAGCGGGGGTGGACCAAGTACTCAGTCCAATGATGTGCCCGACTGCGCCTGGTTTGGGCAATTTGGAGTGATGGGTGTTCTGACGCTGGCATTGAAGCATGGCTACACCTCTTTCTCATCCGGGTCGCAGGACAGTACACTGTTGCCATAGCCGTTGACAAGCTGCATGGTTGTCCCTAACGCATTGGCCGCACGCTGCATGACATCCAGGGCTTCCGGTAGGGTGCAAAACTGACCGAACTCATCGAGGATTTCATCTTCCATGTTGTGCAGGTGATAAGGCGGGATGGCGGCACAATCTTCACTTTCTGCGCGAACTTCAGCCGGGATTTCGAGGACGATAGCGGAGGTTGCGGGCGCAAAAGCGATGGGATGTTCACCTGCTTCCCGTGTGATGCCAAGCAATCCAGCCCGATGTTCGATCCACGCAATCACGTACTCACTCCCCGCTGACAACACGGAGCGGTCAAAAGCGGTCACGTCCAGTAACAGACGAATTCGACTACCCGGATAGAAGTGCTGCGCCTCATCGTTCACCTGGTCGGTCAGCGGATCGCCCGCTTTGATTGGGCGAAGCTGTGTCACAAAGCCTTCAAAATCATCGGACAGCGTGACGGTGACTTCAGCAAATCCGTCCAGATCGAGTTCATATGCCTGCCGGATGGCTTCTTCCATCGCCTCATCTGCCTGAGCAATTTCCGCGTCGATGTCGGTGGGTGCTGTGAAATCTTCGACTTCATGAGCCTGTAAATCAGCGAGTGTGTATATCAGGATGAGACACCAGTTGTGAACGCCGAAGCGGTCATAGGCGATGACGCGAACGCCGCTGCCAAGCTCTCCCGCCAGTCGGTTCACGGCACGGATGTAAATGTTGCGGTAGACTTCCACACCATCCGGTAGGGTATTGCCGTCGGAAAAGCCCCATTTACTCTGCATGTCTTCCCAGAAACGCATGATGAGCATCCTTTCTGTCTTATTCGGTTGTGCAAGTGTGCAAGGAAAATTAGGCGTGAAGATAGGAGAGGAGTTCGTCGCGGCAGATTGGCAGGCTGCGGACGGCTAATCCGTCCACGCTGACGTAGCTGACGAAGGTCGTCACGGGCTGGCGGTGCAGCAGCTTGTAGATATAGCCCGCCACGACACAGGCGACGAAATCGTTGATGAGCAGGTGCTGCTCACCGCGCGCAACCAGGTCGGCACAAGAAAGGGTCGGTTGTGGCACGGGCTGGGGTTCCGGTTCGAGCAGTTGGGGAAACAGCAGCGCCGGGCTGGGCAGATAGCGATACTTGCCCTGATCGCCGTTGATGTGGCGCAACAGGGTTTCACGATCTGTTGAATTACCGATGCACACCTGCCCGCTGTCGAAGTGGTTGCCGGCATCCAGCCAGATGCCTTCGACTTTCGCTAACTCGCGGCGGGCAAGATGATTATCCACGCAGCCGATCACAAGGTTGCCATGCCGCTCGATGTGCCGTCGGGCATCCAACGGTTGATCGATAGCTTCGATCTCAAGTCCGAGCGCCTGGTTAAAGCGGCGTGCCAGCACCCGGCTCTTGTTCTGACCGATGTCGCCTGCCGCGAACATCTGCCGTCCGACATTCTTCTCCTCAACCACATCCGGGTCAACAAAGACAACTTTGGGGATGTGTAGGCGCGCACGGCGCATGTCGTAGAGGGTTCGTGCCAGACTGCGCGCCACTTGTGACCCCGTTCCGCCTAAGCCGACGACGGTCACGGTTTGCAAATGTACGAAGGGATCGAAAACGTTCATGCGCGTTCATCTCCTAACGCTTGAGCCAGTGTCTTCCTGACCGGAATCAAATCGGACTTCGGATACACCCGTGCTTTGCGCTGTTCCAGTTGGATCAGTTTCTGTCGGATGTCCTGCGGGTGGGATTTCGACTTACCATTGCAGCCGTGATCGCCAAAGCGACTGCCGAGGAACACTGCCCAGTCATCGACCAACGAACTGCCCTTGAGTGCCGTTTCGGACACGGTTGGCACACTGCCCCAGCAAATGCTGCCGCTGGTGAACACGTTCGGCAGCGACAGATGAAACAGCGGGATGTCGAGCTTGTTCGGGCGCTGCTTCACCGCGTAGACCTGATACTGCGGCGTTTTGTCTTCCGCTGTCACCCGGATCATCAGCATTCCCGGCAGCGGCACACGCAGCGGCGCGTCCGAGCCTTCAAAATACAATCCGGTTTTACCCGGCGGACGATACTCGACGACGGTTTTCTT
>JACSRG010000116.1 GCA_014879865.1 Anaerolinea sp. | reverse complement strand
CGGTCTGTAAGGCACCTTTATCGAGCTGTACGGGGGCAATTGGATTCAGTCCATACAGATGCTCAACCAAGTGTCCCAAACTAGCCACTGGAATGACCTGTATGCCTTCGATCAGAGCTGCCTGCTGTGCATCAACACTTGGCACGTAAACGGTCTTAAAACCGGCTTGCAGAGCCGCATAGACCATCGGCATAACGCCTTTGACATGGCGCACGGTCCCATCCAACGACAGCTCACCAATAAACAAGGCTTGTTCCAACTTTTCGAGCGGGGCTTGGTCCGTCTCCGCCAGCACGCCGACGGCAATGGCGAGGTCAAATGACGTGCTGTGTTTGGGGAGATCAGCGGGCGACAAGTTCACCACGTACGCTTTGTTGGGAAAATCGAGGCCACTGTTCTTGATCGCTGCCCTGACCCGCTCTCGACTTTCCCGTACCGCGTTGTCGGGCAGCCCCACGATGGTGAAATTTGGGATTCCTGCTCTTGGGTTGAAATCGGTCTGGACTTCAACAATCCAACCGTCTAAACCGACAACAGCGCAGGCGCGTACGATTGAGAGCATAGATACCTCGTTCGGCTCAGGAAAGCAGATATTCGACGGATATAGAGGGTGTTTGGGATGTGGGGATAGTCTCGCGAATGGAGAATTTTAGCTTGAGGTGTGAGAATGTCTGCCCCTTCACGTCGGCAAAATCGACAATCCCGTCAGGGATCGCGCCATCATCCGGCGCAATGGTCGCGTGATGCGGCGGGATGGGGTTGAGTCCGTAGAGATGTTCGACCAGTGTGCCCAGTGAATTCACCGGGATGATCTCGATGCCTTCGACCAGCGCCGCTTCTTCGGCATCCGCCGCCGGGACATAAGCGCGTTCGATCCCGGCTTGCACAGCAGTGTAGACCATCGGCATGATGCCTTTGACATGCCGTACGCTGCCATCCAGCGAGAGTTCGCCGAGGAAGACGCACGACTCCAGCGCGCCGAGCGGCACTTGATCGGTCGCCGCCAGCACCCCGACGGCAATCGCCAGATCATAGGCGACGCCCGTCTTCAACACATCGGCGGGCGATAGGTTGATCACATACGCTTTGTTGACGAATTGCAAGCTGCTGTTGCGAATCGCAGAGCGCACCCGTTCGCGGCTTTCCTTCACGGCGTTATCGGGCAAACCGACAATCGTGAAGCTGGGGAGTCCGGCACGGGGGTTGAAATCGGTTTGCACCTCGACAATCGACCCATCCAAGCCGATCACGGCGCACGCTTTCACAATAGCCAGCATGGGATTGCCTCTACGCATAAACGAGTCCGCTCAAGTATAGCTTTTGGCTGAGAAACGGCAATTCCACGCCGGTTTTAGGCTCAACGAAAGTTAGGCAAGTGTAAGGTGCTGTGAATATGCTAACGGCGTTAGCGACCTTGAGATGAGGGGGGACATGGCAAACTCTGACAGTCTTCAACAGGCAGCGACGACGAGTATTCCGCTGGAGCGGGTTGATCGCGTGTGGGCTGTGCGCTTCCCATCGCTCGACAGTCCGGACGCCCTGACTCGCCGCCGGGCGGCGCTGCTCTACGGCGGCTTGCTCGTGCTGCTGGCGGCGGTGCTGCGTTTCGCGGGCATGGTCAACGAACCGTTCTGGCACGACGAAGTGACGATGCTCAACATCGGCTTGGGCGGTTGGGAAGAAGTCCTACGGCAGTTCGAGGGGGGACGACCGCCGGTCTTCGTGGTGATCGCCGCAGTGTGGACACAGGTTTTCGGGACGGGCGAAGTCGTCTCGCGCATCCCATCGTTGATCGCCGGGATTGCGACGGTCGTCGTCTTCTTCGAACTCGGTACCCGGCTGTTCAACCAGCGAATTGGCATTCTGGCGGCGCTCGTGCTGACCGTCACCGAGTTTCACATCTACTACGCGCACACCTACCGCTACTATTCTGTCTACGTGCTGATGATCGTCCTGTCGTACTTGTTCTTCTACACCATGCTCAAGCGCGGACGCTGGTGGGACATCGCTCTCTACATCCTGTTCACCGCGTTGGCGATCTACACACATGCGCATGGGGTTTTCGCCCTCGCCGCGCAAGGCGTGTTCTTCTTGCTCATGCTCGTGCTGCGCCGTGACTACCGCGCCCGCGCCGTCGTCACACGCAGTCTCAGCAGCTTCGTGCTGCTCGGCGTGCTGATCTTACCGGCGGTCTGGTTGTATTTCCTCGGCGATGTACTGTCCACCAGCGCCCTCTTTGCCAATGCCGGGGTTGAAGTCGTCGGCGATGGCGTCGGGTTGGGCTGGCTGCAAGAACCGACGGTCGGCTCGATTGTCCGTGCGCTGGTGCGCTTCCTCTTCTTCGAATGGTACTATCTCAATCCCTATGGCGTCTTCATCGCCCTGCTCTTCATCGTGATCGGGGTGGTGTACTTCATCGCGCGGCAGGGCGTGGGGAGGTGGGGAAGATCGGTGACGCACGTCGGGCGGGATGCCGGACGCGATCTACCGGATCGACTGCCCGAAGCACTGCTCGTCGTGACGTGGTTCTTGGGCATGCTCATGCTCCCGTGGGTGCTGTCCTTCATCACCACGCCGATGTTCTTCGACCGTTATGTCTTGGGCGCGTCGCCTGCCTACTACCTGCTGATCGTCGTGGCACTGTTCGCCCTGCGGCGCGTGATTCCAATGGTCGTGGTCATGGGCGCATTCCTCGTCGCGCTCGTGCCGGGGCTGATCGCCTATTACGCCTACCCGGATAACGAGCGCTGGAACGATCTCGGCGCATACGTGAGCGCCAACGAGCAGCCCGGCGATGCGATTGTCGTGGTCACCTCGGATGTGCATCTCCGCCAAACGTACGAGACGTTCGACTGGTACTACGAAGGCGCGCCGACCTGCGAAGTCTACGAGGACAAACTCGACGATCCGCAGGTGATCGCGGGCTTGAATTCCTGCCTGATCGGGCATGAACGCGCGTGGGTAGTCGGTCTGCGCTGGTTGGGCGATTACGAGGGGTTGTCGGCGCGCGGGCTGTCCAGCGATCTCCACGAGGTCTTCGTGGACGAGAGCGGCGGTGCATGGCGCTTGGTCGAAGCGCATGAAGGATCGGAGTTCTACCTGCTTGGCGCGTATCTGTACGAGCGCGTTCCGGTCAGTACGGGGGATTGATTGGGCGTAAGGGGACGGCGCGCTGATGCACCGTCCCCACTTTACATTATTCCTCGTTGGTCGTGACGATGATGACCGTGTAGATCATCGTCCCCGGTTCGGTCGCCGTGCCGGGATCGCGTTCTTCCACATCGAAGACCGCTGCCATGCCTTCCTGCACCTGCCCGAAAATCGTGTAGCCGCCGGTCAACCGTCCGACCGGTGCGAGCGTGATGAAGAACTGACTGCCGTTGGTATCCGGTCCCGCATTCGCCATGCCAACCACGCCGATCCCGTCGAAGGTCAGATCGTTATCCGTTTCATTGACGAATTCGTAGCCGGGTCCGCCAAAGCCTGACCCCTGCGGATCGCCACCCTGCACGACAAAATCCGGGATCACGCGGTGGAAGGTCGTGTTGTCGAAGAAGTGATTCTGCGCAAGGTAAACGAAGCTGTTTACGGTGATCGGCGCATCTTCCTCGTACAGATCAATGCGGAAGCTGCCCGCCTCGGTGCAGAAGACCGCGCCGTAATCCTCGCCGGATTCCAGAATGTCTTCGGGCGCGAAGTACTGTAGGCGCGTCGGGTCTTCGGTTTGATCGGCGTCCGCGCAAATCTCGTCGGGCGTCGCGTCGCCGAGTGCGACCGGTGCTGCCATCAACGGCGCGTCAACGTCTGCTTCCTCGACCGTGAGCGTATAATCGCCCGCGCTCCCATCACCCGCCGCCGCAACTTCAAGCACCAGCGTCGTCCCGCCGGGGACGACCAGCGCCTCAAAGCCTGCCGATAGATCATCTTCGGCGAGGTCGCTGCTTTGCACCGTCGGCGCGTCATCGCCTTCGGCGTAAATACGCAGATACGGGTCGAGATCATCCGCGCCTTCCAGCAAGATATAGAGCGGCGTCGATTCGTCCACGCTCAGGACGTACTGCTGGCGCGTATTTTCCGCCAGCGTCCCATCGACCGACTCGCCGATGCTGAGTTCGCCCGCATCCTCGACGGTTGCCGGGGGTGCGACGCGCAGCGTATAGCCGCCTTCGCCCGAGTCGGCGAACGTCCCGACTTCGATGATCACCACGTCACCCGCTGCCACTTCGACGCCGGTCAGTGCCGAGAACAGCGTGCCATCGCCACGATCATCATTTTCGGCAAACGGTACGTCGTCACCCTCGAAGTACACGCGTAGATACGTGTCCATATCACCGCTTTCGCCGTCGAGGAAAATGTTCAATTCGCCATCTTCTTCGACTTCGAGACGATAGGCATCGCGCACGCCGACTTCAAACTCGCCTTCGACGCTTTCGTTCAGCGCGATCTCGCCCTGATCCACGACCTCCACCGCTTGCGCCCACGCTGCCCCGACCCACAACAGCCCGATCAACAGGACAAACAACACTCGTTTCATAGGACTATTCCTCCTCAAGAAATGCGCTTCGTAAGCATAACGCACTTGCCCGATTTGTGCGCAAACTCAAGTTGATCATAAACTTAGGTGTCTAAGAAAGCACTTGAGGGCTGAATATGCAGCATTTACGACGCAACAGCGCGCTTTTTGCATTCCTCTGCTCGACCCTGCTCCTGATCGGCGCGGCGGCGTTTGCGCCGCGACTTGCCGAAGCCGGGAACGACACGGTACGTGCTCAAACACTCATCATTTCGAGCGTACAGCCTGTTTTCGGGACTTTTGCGATTGTTCCGCTGGCGACGCCAACCCGTACCCCGACGCCGATCAACATCGGCAACTTCGTCTGGGACGATCTAGATCGCGACGGACGCCAAGACGCCGGTGAACCGGGTCTAGCGAACATCAGCGTGCAGTTGTGGAACAGCGCCAAGACGGTGATGTACGACACTGACGTAACCAATGCCAGCGGCAGTTACACCGTCGTCGCGCCGCTGCCCGGCAGCTATCGCGTCCGCATCGTGCTGCCCGGTCTAGCTGATCAGTTTTCGCCGAAGGATCAGGCGGGGGGTGACGATACCGACGACAGCGACATCAACCCCAGTGGCAGCAATGCGGGCTACACCGATATTCTCGTAATTGCCAGCAACGTGATTTCAATTTCGAGCATCGATGCCGGGATCATGATCTTCCGTACCCCCACCCCAACGCGGACGCCGACGCCGATCAACCTCGGCAATTTCGTGTGGGATGACCTCGATCAAGACGGACGGCAAGACGCGGGCGAACCGGGATTGGCGAATGTCACCGTGCAGTTGTGGAACAGCGCCAAAACGCTGATGTACGACACCGACGTGACCAACGCCAGCGGCAATTACACCCTCGTCGCGCCGCTCCCCGGTAACTACCGCATCCGCGTCGTGCTGCCCGGTCTAGCCGATCAATTCTCGCCGAAAGATCAAGCAGGTGGCGACGATACCGATGACAGCGACATCAACACAAGTGGCAGCAACGCGGGTTACACCGACACGATCAGCATCGCCAGCAACGTGATTTCGATCTCGAACATCGACGCCGGGATCAGGCTTTACCGCACCCCTACCCCGACGCGCACCCCGACGCCGATCAACCTCGGCAACTTCGTCTGGGATGACCTCGATAGCGACGGACGCCAAGACGCGGGCGAACCGGGACTGGCGAATGTCACCGTGCAGTTGTGGAACAGCGCCAAGACCGTAATGTACGACGATGCTGTGACCAACGCCAGCGGCAATTACACCCTCGTCGCGCCGCTGCCCGGTAACTACCGCATCCGTGTGATCCTGTCGAACTCCGCCTACTCTTTTTCACCGAAGGATCAAGCGGACGATACCGACGACAGCGACATCAACACCAGAGGGACAAACGCCGGTTTCACGGACACGATCAGCATCGCCAACAACGTAATTTCGATCTCGAATATCGACGCGGGGGTCATCACGCCGCTGGTCTTTGTGCCGGTTGGGACGCTCCTCGTCATCCCGGTGGCGACGCCGACGGCGATGCTTGCGCCGCCGGTCAGCGTGTGCACGTCATTCCGGCTGACGTCTCCGCTCGATGGGCTGCCCAACGGCAACGCGACTTTCTACTGGGATCCGGTCAACCCCGGCGTGGCGACCTACCAGATTCGCGTGTTCGATGAGGCGCACAATTTGCTGGCGACGTTTGCAGCAGGCGGCGCAACCTCGGTCACGGGGGATGTGAGCATGGGATCGATTGGTGGGGGCTTCCAGTTGTTCGTGCAGGTGAACGCGATCATGAGCGGTTCGATTGTCTGCACCGACGAACATCTCCTGCTGCGCTCCGCCCCCAACAATGCCGTACAGCCCACGCCGCGCCCGACCATACGCGGGCAGTGAGAACGGTAGGGGCATGAGCTATCATGCCCCTACTCCCCCGCGAGGTACTGCTCGCGGGTCGTGCTGATCAGTTCCAACTGCTCCGGCGTAAGCAGATTCCACAGCGCATCCGGCGTGACGATGCTGTCCGCGCCGGTTTCGGCATAGCGGCGCAGCCAGTCGAAGAAAACATCATCCCCCAGATCGATCCGCAGTTGATCGAGCATCATCGCGCCGCGCAGGTAGACCGCATTGATATAGTCGCGGATGCTCCCGAACTGGTAGACGGTCGCATCGACCCGGTTGCCGTTGAAGCGTCCGCCGACGTACTGGTTAACGCGGAAATCCCACCACCAATCGACCAGATCGGGGAAGAACTCTTGGTAGAAGATCAGTTCGCTGTAGGTCGCCAGCGCCTCATCCAACCACGGATTGAGCGCCTGATCGCTGCCGACGCGCCCGTACCACCATTGATGCGACACTTCATGCACGGTGATGAAGGTCAAGAACGAGTCGGCGCTGCCGGGATTGATCTCGAACCAGCGGTTCGACACGAAGACTAAATCGCTGAATTCCATGCCGTCGGGGAAATCCCCCTGCACGACGATAAAGCGGTCGTTCGGGTACACGCCGAACAGGTCGGAGTACGTCGCCAGCGCATTGGCGGCAGCATCGAGCGCCTGCGCCGATCCGCTCACCGTCCCGCCGGATGTGCCTACCTGATTCTCGCCGAAAGCGTACAACTGCACCGTGACGCCATGCGGCGTTTCGCGTTCGTACACGTTGAAAAATGGGCTGAGGCTGGCGGTGAACTCGCGGGCGTTGGTTTGCACAAAGCGCCATTCCGACTCTGTGCGCGTGAGCGTCCCCGGTGCGGCGACCACCATGTTGGGCGGCGCGTTAGTGACCGTCAGTGTCACATCCCAGTCCGCGATTTCGTTCACGGTCTGTTCGCCGATGGCGAACACATCGTGCGTGACCCACGCCCCATTCGTGTAATAGGCGACTGCCGCCAGCCAATGCCCCAGATTAAGCTGGCGGATGCTGTAGCCAAAGTAGCCGCTGAAGCCGCGTAAACCCCGATCAATCGTCGGCACGATCAGGGTAAAGTCGAGCACCAGATCGATACCGCAATCCGGTTCAAGCGGAGCGGCAAGGTCGAGCAGCAGCGTCCGCCCGGTCAGGTCGTAGCCTGTGACCGTTTCGACAGGCGTCACCGCGTTGAGCGTGAAGGCGTTCGGTTGACGGTTCGGTTCTACGTCGAGCGCGATCTGCGTCAGCGCGCCGCCCGTCCGGTTGACGAAGTAGATCGCCTGTTCCACCGACACGCGATGTCCTTCATAGTCGATTCCGGCGTTGACCGTGTGCTGCGCGCCCGGCAGTCCGGCAGTCCCTTCGCAGCCTGCATGAATCGGCGTCGTCGGCGCGGGCGTAATGGTATTGATCGGCTGAATGTGCCGCTCGAAGGTCGGCACGAGTGTTGTTTGCACAACCCGGACGGTGGTCGCGGTCGGCGGAATGGCGTCCACTGCGCCGGGGTTGATCGAACAGGCAGCGAGCAAGACAAGGAAAAGCGCGGAAAATCGGAACATGAGTCCCCTTGGCAACTTTCGGCTGATAACCAACGTATCTATCTTACTGTTGAGACCTTGCGTAACAAAATTCCCATTCTCGTGTTATCTTTAGCAGGTTCTCAGCAACTTCTTACTTTTTGGAGGGGAGATTTGACCAAGCCTACCTTCGCCGATCAAATTCGCGGACTGATCCAGCTTACGCGCTGGAAAGAATACGTCCCGTTTGTTGTGCCGCTGACTATTCTCGGTGCGCTGCTTGCAGCCCGTCCGAACGGAATCGCGCTCGATTTGCGCCTCGTCGCCGTAACGCTGGCAAATATCCTCGCGGTCGCCTATGCCTTTATGATCAATGACATCGAAGACGCGCCGGATGATGCGCGCGATCCCGCCCGTGCTGCCAAGAACCCGATCACCAGCGGTCGGATCGGCGTGCGCATGGGTTATGCCGCCTGCCGCCTCGTCGCTGCCGCGACCTTGATCCTCTACGCGCTCGGCGGTGTGTGGGTGCTGGTGATCGGCATTGGTACGCTGCTGCTCTCGCACTTGTACTCGTGGCGTCCGGTGCGGCTCAAGGCGTGGCCCGTCACCGACATCGTGTCGCATTCGCTCATGTTGAGCGGGCTGCTCCTGCTGGCGGGGTATTTCATCTACCACAACGCGCCGGGGATCGTCTGGTTTGTCGCGGCAGGCGCGACGCTGGTCTCTGTCTACGGTCAGCTTTACAATCAACTGCGTGACTACGACATGGACAAAGCCGCCGGGCTGTACAACACGGCGATTGTGCTCGGCGAAATGAACACGCGCCGCGCCATGTACCTGTCGATGGGCTTGGCGGGTGTGTGCCTGTTGGCGGCGATCACGCAGGGTATCTTCCCGCTGTGGCTCGGCTTGGTCTTGATCGTCAGCCTGCCGGTGAGCATGTTGTTCCGCACACAGGGCGATATGCGCGGCGGCGGCGGCGTCGTCGTCGATGCCAGCGGCGCGATGCAGCTTCAAGCGCTGTTCGTCGTCAACTGCGTGATGGCGGTCTGGTTGATCGAAACTATCGTGGTGCAGCTTCACCTGCTTGGATAACCTGTGAACGACATTCACAATATTCTGTTTAATGCCCACATCCTGTTCTCTATCGCGCTGGGCATCTGGAGCGCCATGATGGCGCTCCGCAGCCAACCGATCTCCGGCAATTTCTGGGGATCGGTTGCGACCATCACCGTGCTGGCAGGCTTGATTCTGCTGGTCGGCATCGTCATGACGATCATGGGCTTACGTCCCCCGCGCATGACGACCTACTATCTGTACATGGCGTGGCTGCTGGTGATTATGCCGGGATTGTTCACGCTGCTGCGCGGGCGCGATGATCGCAATGCAGCGATTGCCTTCTCGATCCTCAGCTTTTTCAACGCCGTGACCTCGTTCAGCATGTTGCAGCGCGACATCGTCGGTCCGTGGATGATACCCGGTGCGTAGACGGTTGAGTCGGCGGCGGGTACTTGCGGCGTTCGGCTTGGCTGCGCTCGCACTGACGGGCTGCGAAGCCGAACCGACGCCGCTCCCGGTGGTCATCCCGCCGACGGTCACGCCGACGCCCCCGCCGCCCGATGCGCTAACCTATGCCATCGCGCCGAATGCGCGCGGACTGATCCCCGAACTCAGCCAGATTGAAGCGAATGCACAGGTGATTCAGCTTGACGCGCTGCCGACCGGAGACGATCTGTCCTACGATCTGATCGTCGCGCTCGGCGATCAACCCGGTTGGCTGCAATCGCCGACCGCCTACACCGTATCGCTGATCGTGGATACGACTCAGCCGCCGCTGGATGATGCAGCGGTGACAGACCTGCTCCGCCGTGCCATCGTGGGCAGCGACACAAACACGATCAGCTTACGCGCCGAACTCGCCAACGCGGGCTACCCGGATGGCTTCGACGTGACGTTTACGGGGAGCAATGCGCCGGGGATCGACGCGCTTACCGCCCGCCTGAGCACTCTCGGCATCGACATGACCGTTATCCCCACCTCCCCCGCCGATCTGACGCTGGTGACCGGGAGCAGCGATCCGGCGCGGATTGATCTGTTCAGCGAGCCGATCAGCTACCGCGCTGCGCCGGGAGTCGCCGTCGAGTTCGCGCCATCCGGCTTCCCGATTTTCGCCCCCTAATCAACCAGCGCAAATCCCGTCAAGACAGTGTAAGATTGATCCTCGTGCGGACGGTGAATAGGATCAGCATGGGGCAGCATATCATCCTGTGTCACGACAATGCGGACTTTGACGCAGTCGCGTCGGTGCTGGCGGCGGCGAAGCTGTACCCTGACGCCGTTCCCCTGCTCCCGCAGCGCATCAACCGCAACGTCCAGCGCTTCCTCGCGCTGTATGCGGGCGGACTACCCTTCGTTCGCTATGACGACTACGCGAAAAACCGGCGCATCGCGCAGGTGACGCTGGTCGATACCAACCGCCCGCCCGAACGCATTCGCGGGATCAAGCCGGACACGCCCGTCCATATCATCGACCATCACCCGCTGACGCGCGAACTCGACGCGAACGAGACGTTCGAGGGCGAAATCATCGGCGCGAACACCACGCTGCTGGTTGAAAAATTGCAAGCCGCTGGGACTGCCCTCACTTCGCTCGAAGCGACGCTGCTGGCACTCGGTCTGTACGAAGATACGGGCGCGCTCACCTACCGCACGACCAGCCCGCGTGACATCCGCGCGGCGGCATGGCTGCTGGAGCAAGGCGCATCGCTCGACAACATCCGCCGCTTTCTCGAACCACCGCTCGACGAGCGGCAGCAGGCGTTGTTTGAGACGCTGGTCACGTCGATGGAAAGCCGCTCGATTCAAGGCTACCCGATCCTCGTCGGCACGGCAGTGCTCGACAGCTACCTCTCCGAACTGAGCAGCGTAGCGCACAAACTGCGTGATACGCTCGACCCGGCGGCGCTCTTTCTGCTGATCGAAATGCCGAAATCGCTGCAACTGGTCTGCCGCTCGACCGACGACGCGATCAACGTCGGCGAGATCGCGCGGCGCTTTGGCGGCGGCGGACATGAACGCGCTGCCGCGTCTACCGTGCGCGGCATGACACGGGCGCAGGCATTACAAACGCTCTGGGGCTACATCTACGATGTGATCCAACCGCCCGTCACCGTCGCCGACTTGATGTCGCACGGCGTGCAAACCGTAGACACGTCCGCCAAGCTCGATGCTGTCATCCGGCGGATGCGCCGCATCGGGCATGAGGGTTTCCCGGTCGTCAAACAGGGGCAGATCGTCGGCTTGCTCACCCGCCGCGACGCAGATCGCGCCGTCGAACACGGTTTGGGCGGGCTGACCGTCGGCGAGGTCATGGCAAGCGGGACGGTGACGCTGCTGCCGTCGGATTCGGTTACGCTGCTCGAACAGAAGATGGTCGAAAGCGGTTGGGGGCAAATCCCGGTGGTCGATTCGACCGGTAAGCTGATCGGGATCGTCACGCGCACCGATTTGATCAAACACTGGGTCAAGACGCATCCTGCCCGACCGCAGCCGGAAGCCCCGCACCTCACGCCGGATGATCTGCGCGCTGTGTTTGGCGAGAGCGCCGCCCACCTGATCGAGGTGATCGCCGCGCACGCACAGGAGCGCGGTCTCAGCCTGTATATGGTCGGCGGCGTGGTGCGCGATTTGCTGCTGCGGCGGCGCAACCTCGATCTCGACTTCGTGGTCGAAGGCGATGCGATCCAGTTCGCGGAGAGCCTCGTCGCCCGCTATGGCGCGGAAATGTCGAGCTACACCCCGTTCGGCACGGCGAAATGGCGCTTACATGACGGGACGCTGAACAAAGCAGTGGGCGTGGCGGCAGACCTGCCCGATCACGTCGATTTCGCCACCGCGCGCAGCGAGTTCTACCAGTACCCGACCGCCCTCCCCACCGTGTACAGCGGCTCGATCAAGCTGGACTTGGCGCGGCGCGACTTCACGATCAACACGCTGGCGGTGCAGTTGAGCCCCGGCGCAGGGCGCATCCTCGACTTCTTCGGCGGCATCGCCGATTTGACGGCGGGACGCATCCGCGCGCTGCATTCGCTCTCGTTCGTGGACGATCCCACGCGCATTTTGCGCGCCGTGCGCTTCGAGCGGCGGCTCGGCTTCACCATCGACCCGCGCACCGCCGAATTGATCCAGACCGCCCTGCCCATGCTCGAACGGATCACCGGGGAACGCGTACGCAACGAATTGACGCTGCTGCTCAAAGAACGCGAACCGGAACTCTCGTTCTTGCTCATGCAGCAGCGCGGCATCCTCGCGGCGATTCATCCGCAGTTCGTCATTGGCGAGGGAGTCGCGCAGCCGTTCCAGCGAGCACGCGCAGCAGCGCCGTTCGCGACCCTACCGCCGTTCGAGTTCACCGATCTGCTGTGGCTGCTGCTGCTGCACGAAACGCAGGACAGCGGCGCGGTGCAGGCGCGGCTGATGTTTCACGGCAGGTTCGACGACGCGCTGAGCGCCATCGCCAAGCTGACCGCGCCCACTTTTGTCGAGCTGTGCGCCGCGCTCACCGCGCCGAGCCAGATCGTCCCACTGCTGGATGAACTCTACGCCAAATCCGACCTCGGCGTGTTCGCCGCGTCGCTGATTCTCGACGAGCCACTAGCGCGGACGACGATTCAGCGGTATGTTGAGGAGTGGCGGCACATTCGCCCGGTAACGACCGGAAAATCACTCCAAGCACTGGGCTTGAAACCGGGACCGCAGTTCGGCGACTTGCTTGCGCGGCTGCGCTTGGCGCGCATCGACGGGATCATCACGACGGACGAGCAGGAAGATCGCTTGCTCAAGGAATGGGTACGGCATGACGGGGTTAAATCGACAGACGTTTCCGGTTGAGCTTGAGATCACCTTCCGGCTGGCAAAGCGTACCGATTTGCCGAAACTCGAATGGTACGGGCAGTATGCTCATTTTCGGACTGTGTTCCGGCGCACGTTCAGCGAGCAGGAACACCGCCGCCGCTTGATGTTGGTCGCCGACTGCGCCGATTTCCCCATCGGGCATGTGTTCATCCAGTTGAACAGCGGGGAACGCGGCTTGTCGGATGGCAGGGCGCGCGCGTATTTATACTCGCTGCGCGTCATGGAGATGTTTCGCGGCAAGGGAATCGGGACTCGGCTGATCGAAGAAGCGGAGTCGATTGTGCGGGAACTCGGTTTCGGCTGGACGACGATTGCCGCCGCGAAAGAAAACCCGCGCGCGCGGCGCTTGTACGAAAAAATGGGCTATCGAGTCTTTATGGAAGATGACGGCGAATGGAGTTATATTGACCACGAAGGTCGAATGCGTAATGTCCATGAGCCGTGTTGGGTCTTGGAAAAACGATTAGGCATACGTTAAAATCTTTCAACTCGTCCGTTATGTGAGGCAAGAGATGGCTATCGAACAAGATGCAGTGCGCGTGATTCGTTGGAGCGGGGGACAGCACCCCACGTTGTCGAGCATTACACGCCAGATGCAAAAAGAAGGGCTGCGCCCTTACGCTTGGGAAAATACGCCAAACCAGCGCTACGCCGTTCGGTCACACGGTTATACAAAAGTTATGTACGTTGTCGAGGGCACACTCGAAATTACCCTTCCTGACAGCAACAAGAGCGTAAAGCTGCGCGCTGGTGACCGGGTCGAAATCCCGGCGGGCGTGCGGCACGGCGCGATCATCGGCAGCAGCGGCGCGAAGTGCGTTGAAGCCGCCGTGACGACCGCCCGTGCCTGAGCGATGGCAACACACCAACAGATTCGCTCTATCCCCCCGGTAAATCGTGAAGTTTGGGCATTCTCGCTCGGCGGGCTGGTACGCCACCCGCTGAGCTTGTCGTTTGCCGATCTCGCGGCGCTCCCGGCAGTGACGCAAACGGTCAGCGTAATCTGCACGACGCGGCAGAGCATCGACACGGCAGAGTACACAGGTGTGCCCGTGTCTGCCCTGCTCGACCTTGTGGAGATCGATCCGGGCGCGCAAGCGGCGCTCCTTCACGGGTACGACGGCTATTCCGCCACGCTGAAGCTGCACGAACTCCGCGAACGCGCCCTGATCGCCTATGCGGTCAACGGGCAGCCCCTCACCCATGATCAAGGCTACCCGGCGCGGATCGTTGTTCCGGGCAGATGGGGCTACAAGCACATCAAATGGGGGACACGTATCGAACTGACCGATCAAGCACGCGGCGGCACATGGGAAAGTAATCCAGAGTTCAAACACCCACAGGGCAACAGCCCCGGCGATCTCGCCATCGCAATCACAGGGCATGAACACCTAACGAATAGTACGATTCGCATTCACGGTTTTTTATACGCCGATCCGGCATTTCAGCCCAAGCTGTTCCTCAATATCGATCACACGGTGCAGACAGAGTTCCCGCTGACGCCCGGTCAAACAGCTTGGCATGTCGATTGGACACCCCCCTATTCGAACGGCGTTTTTAGCGTGACCGCGCGGGCGTATAACGCGACACCCAACCGGAGTTCTACATTTGCAGACTACGTGATTCGCACATGATCTCACGTCGTGATTTCCTCAAAGCTGCCGGGATCACTGTAATCGCCGCGCACGTCCCCAGTTGGCTGACCAATGTCAATCCGACCGCTGCGCCGACTTTTGACGTGCTCTATGGGCGGGTTTTACGCCCGCTCAAGCAAGTGTGGGTCGATTCGATCATCTCGATTACCGACATCCATGCGGACGCTTTCCAAACCGCGCACGGATGGATTGACCGCAGTTGGGTCCAACCGATGCTCACTCCGCCTGTCTACCATACTGCGGTCTACGACCCGCCGTTCGCTGCCGAAGTCACAGGAACAGTTGCCACGATGCACCGGTACTGTTCGCCAGATGCGATCATCGAGCATCCAAGACGGGTTCGCATTGGGCATGGTGGGGTTCTGCGCGTAATAGACCGGCTGGAATACGACGGCATCGCGTGGTACGGCGTGCAGCAGGCGGACGATACACAAGTTTATTGGACGCAAAGCCCGCCGCTAGCCCCGCTGATACCGCCGCCCACCGTCCCTGATCTCTCCATTCATGTCAGCCGAGATGACTTCCGCCTGACTGCCTTTCAACGTGACCGTGCATTGTTCAGCGTGCTGGTGGCGGCGGGCGAGAGTCTGCCCGCAGGTCAATTCAGCGTCACCGAACACCTGTTGGGCAAGCGATTCCTAGATCAGTTCGAGGCGTCAACCCTCCTGACTTTCGGTGACGATTTGCACATCGGCGGTGCGTACTGGCACAACCGCTTCGGGGAAAACACGCCCGGTCACGCGATCCAACTGCCGCCTTACGTCGCCAAATGGCTCTACGGCGCGGCGAGCATTGGCACTCCCGTAATGATCGCCTGAGTAAAGCCGTCTATAATCTGTAGGTGAAAGTTGAACAGCGTATGATCGACTTTCTACTTTGAACTTCTGACTCTATAGCTGTGCAGGTTTTTCACGCATGAATGTCACACTTACGTTAGCGTTTTTGGCGGGGCTGGTTTCGTTCCTCTCCCCGTGCGTGCTGCCGCTCGTCCCGGCGTACATCGGCTACATGGGCGGTCGCGTGACCAACACGGTCGCTGCGCAGACTGCGGCGCAGACCATCGGGATCGGCGCGGGTGGTGCAGCGGTCATGACGCGCCCCACCCTCTCCACCCGCTTGAACACCTTCACGCACGGGTTGATGTTCGTCCTCGGCTTCACGCTGGTGTTCGTCTCGCTCGGCTTGGCGCTGACCGCGTTCGTCGCGGTGATCGGGCGGCAGAACGTCAACGCCGTGACCGAAGTCATCAGCCGGCTCGGCGGCGTGATCATCATCTTCTTCGGTCTCAACTCGATGGGCGTCATGCCTTCGCTGTTCAAACGCTTCTTGGCAAGCACGGCGCTGATCAGCAGCCCGATCACCGCGCTCGTCTTCCTCATGATCGCGGGCGTGATCTTCCTGTGGGCGCTGGTCGATTGGCTGCTTGTGGTGCCCGTCGTCGCGCTGCTCGGCTTGTGGATGTTCCTAAAGGGGGCGTTCAGCACGCCGCAAACGTTCTGGCAGAACACTATCGCCAGTCTGCAAGGCGTGATGTACAGCGATACCCGCCGCGAAATGAGTGCCAACGGCAAAGGTGGCTATTTCGCGTCGCTGCTGATGGGCGTGGTCTTCTCCGCCGGTTGGACGCCCTGCATCGGACCGATTTACGGCGCGATCCTCACCAGCGCCTTGACCGGCGGCAGCGCCAGCCAAGCCGGGTTACAGCTTACCGCCTACTCGCTCGGTTTGGGCATCCCCTTCCTTCTCACGGCACTCTTGCTGGACGGCGCGCAGGGCACGCTGCGCCGCTTGCAGCGTCATATCCGCAAAATCGAGCTGTTCACCGGCGCACTGCTCGTGTTGATCGGCGTGCTGGTCGCAACGGGCAACTTACAGCGCTTGAGCCAGAATTTCGGCAACGTGTTTGC
>JACSRG010000288.1 GCA_014879865.1 Anaerolinea sp. | reverse complement strand
CACTCTCTCCGTCGTCGGCAGCGTCAGATGTGTATAAGAGACAGTAACAAACTAACTACCCGACTTTGACTGCGTGGTGCGCTTCGCTCCGCTGGAGGTCGTGCGCGTGCCGCTCGTTGTCGTTCTGGAACTGCTGGCGGCGGGTTTTGCCCCGCTTGAAGACGATTTCGCCCCGGTGGTACGCGCCGCGCCTGCCGGACGCGCCGTGCCTGCTGGACGCGCGCTGACCGCCTTTGCCGTCCCGGTCGAACGTGCTGCGCCGCTGGCGCGCGCCGAACTTGCCGCGTCAGTGCGCTTGGGCGGCGTCTGCCGCGCCTTGAGTGTCCGCTGAAGCTCGTTCATCAGCACGGTGCTGTTGTGCAGATCGCCGTTCATCGGGATGTACAGATACGCGCCGAGCGGGATGATTAGCAGTGCAGGCGCAACGTTCCCGCTCAGGAACAGGATCAGCGCAAGCAGCGCCAGCGCCACGAATACGATGATCTGCCCCTGCCGCTCGACCCCGCTGGCGACATCGCCGCGCACGAGGGTCACGCCGTTCTCACGCTCAATTTTGCCCTGCATCACCGTACGGCGGCTAAACCGCCCGACAACCGGGCTGGAAACGCTCAACGCGAAGCCACCGCTCTTTTCGATCCACCCGTCCAAGCCCGCGCGCGACGCGCTTTCTCTGGCTTGCAGGCGCGCATTCAACGCGCTGAGCGCCTGCGCGGGCGTTTTTTCTGTATACAGCACGAATCTCACTGAAATCCCCTGATCACAATTCTGAGGCAGCGGACGAGGTATGCCCCGTCCCTACGAAGATTATTTATAACATCGGGATGGTTAGCCCACCATCGACAATGAACACCTGACCGGTCGTGTAATTCGACGCGGACGATGCCAGATACAGCGCGATCCCGGCGATGTCTTCCGGTTCGCCGATGCGCTTCAACGGGGTGCGCCCGACAATCGGGTCAAGCACCATCGGGTTGTCCCACAGCACTTTGGCGAATTTCGTCCGCACGAGACCGGGCGCAATCGCGTTGACGTGGATGTTATCCCCCGCCAGTTCCATCGCCAGCGTTTGCGTCAGGCTGATGACGGCGGCTTTGGTCATGCTGTAGATGCCCTGCATCGTGCCCGGACGAATCCCGTTGACCGACGCCACGTTGACGATTTTGCCCCCGCCCCGCGCCCGCATGTGCGGCACGACCGCCTGAGTCAGCCACACGTTGCCCATGATATTGACCTCGATGGTCTTCTGCCACAGGCTGTCCTCCGCGTCGAGCATCTGCCCGAAGTGCGGGTTGGTCGCCGCGTTGTTGACGAGAATGTCTACACCGCCATAGTGCTGAATGGCGAAATCGACCAGCGCCGTGAGGGCGGCTTTGTCGCCGTTATGCGCGGCAAGCCCGACTGCCTCGCCACCCCGTGCCTTGATTGTGGAAGCGGCTTCGTCGAGCGCATCCTGCTTGCGGCTGCTGAGGACGACTTTCGCGCCCGCATCGGCGTAGGCGTCGGCAATCGCCATGCCGATCCCGCGCGACGCACCCGTGATGATCGCCACCTTGCCCTGTAAACTGAACAACGACTCTGCCATCTAAGTTGTCTCCGAAAGCGAGGAATTTTACCCCATTATCGGGGCGACTGCCGCAGTGCGTCAAGCAGGCAGGCGGGGAAATAAAAACGCGGGACGTTGCCGCCCCGCGTCGTATCAGTCCTAACGTTGATGCTTAGTAGCTGTCGCTCAAACCACAGCTTGTCGGCTGTAAACAAGTACGCGACGGCCCCATACTCGACACCGGATTACAAATATAGGTCTGGCAATCGCTCGGAGCAGTCGAGCTGCTGTCCCAGTTCCCGGACGGGATGGGTGTTCCTGCGTGGTTGCCATCATCGAGCAACCCGACGTTCACTGCGACAGTACCGTTGCCACTGATGCCATCGCCATTGCTGACCGCGCTGCCGATCGTGTTGATTGACTGTGTCGGGTCGAGGTCGATGATCATCGGACCCCAGTTATTTCCCCACCAACTGCTCGACCAAGTCGTAGTATCGCCGTTATTCGGCTGGAATACGGCATAGTTGGAAACACCTAACGGCGCACTGTTGTTGACAATACAGCAGTCAACGCACACACGTCCAATAGCACTCGCCGCGCCTGTGCTGCCACCCGCCGAAAACCATGCCCCACCTTGATCCAATGCTGTATTGCGGTAAAAGCGAGCGTGATTGCCGTTTAGAGACGAGTTGAGGAAGTGGAAAATACCACCACCATTCGTCGCACTATTGCGAACTATGAAGCCGCGATTGGAAGCGGAGCCACCGCCGATAGTAATTAACGTATCGTCGCCGCCGTAAATGCCACCACCTGAACCCGCTGTATTTTGCCGAACACAGGCATCGGTATTGACCGTGACGTAGCCTGTCAAGCTGTAGATGCCGCCGCCGTCCACAGCATTATTATTACGAACCGTCGTCAAATTTGTTAGATTGATCGTGCTGGCAGCCGAGATGTCGCCGGAAGCACCGCCATCCCCATAAATGCCACCTCCATACGTTGTCGAGCGGCAGTTCCGCACCACACTCTGATTGAGGGTCAATGATCCGTTTGCAACGACAAAAATGCACCCACCTTCAGTACGGTTGTTTCCGTTGTAGACGTTACCAATGCCATTGCCATTAGCAAAAATGATATTGGTGATGGTCACCACAGGTGTCGAGGCAGCAGTTTCCGAACCAACCAGCAAATTACGCGACGTACTGGCGTTAACCAAGATATTGCCAATCGCACCGGCTGTTATCGTGAAATCACGCGTCGCAACAAGCTGCTTTGTCAAGTTGATTGTCCCAGACGTTGAGAAAGTGATGGCATGCGGAATCAACGCAGGGGGTGGAGTTCCATTAGGATCATTAGCGTTAGCATTACCTTCTTCAAGCGCTGCGCGCAGCGTGCAGACCCGAGGCAAACCGTCTACACCATCGCTGTCGCAGAAGCCGTCACCAACGTTATGATCACTCGCATCACCTAAATCATTGACGACGAACGAGAGTGACGCGGCATGGGCGACCGGGAGGTACACACTGAACAGCGCCACCAGCAGCACCCCAACAGCCACAATTGAGAGATTTCTAGAAAGAGATCGATTGATAGTCATAGAAGTGCAG
>JACSRG010000653.1 GCA_014879865.1 Anaerolinea sp. | reverse complement strand
CAGGTGATCGCGATAGGTCGCCGTTAGGGTAGTATCGTCAAGCCGGTAGTTGATCGTCATACGTTGCCTCAAGCGCAGTTCAGTGATCCGGTGTGGATCGTGTCATCTACGACAGGTTGCGATAACATAGAGTTCCTAGAAGAGCTTTGGTTAGGCAGTGTAGTTCGATTATAACACGGCGCGGCACGCCGTCCTTCGTTAGGGAGACAGTTTATGACTCAATTGAATATCGATCAGGTTGTCGAGCAGGCATTTGCCGGTGCGCAGTACGGGCAGTTCATCAACGGGGAGTTTCGCCCTTCAGCCAGCGGTAAGACCTATGATGTGACCAACCCGGCGACCGGGCAAGTCTTGATGACCGTGCCCGACGGCGGGGCGTCCGAGGCACAGGCAGCGGTTGATGCTGCCTATGCTGCCCTTCCGGCGTGGTCGGCAACTCCTGCTGCGACCCGCGCCGAACTGATGCGCCGCGCCGCTGCCCTCATGATCGAACAGCGCGAACGCTTGGCGACGATCATGACGCTGGAACAGGGCAAGCCGCTGACCGAGGCACGCGGCGAAATCACCTATGCCGCCAGCTTTCTGACGTGGTTCGCGGGCGAAGCCGAACGCATTTATGGCGAGATCGTGCACAATTCCGCGCCTAATAAGCGGATTTTCGTGCTGCGGCAGGCAGTTGGCGTTGCCGTGCTCATCACGCCGTGGAACTTCCCGGCGGCAATGCTCACGCGCAAGATGGGACCCGCGCTGGCGGCAGGCTGCACGGTGATCTGCAAACCGGCGGAACAAACCCCGCTCACCGCGCTCGAACTAGGGCGCGTGTTCAAAGAGGCGGGTTTCCCGGCAGGCGTGGTGAATATCGTTGCCACCAGCGATCCGATCCCCTTCTCCGATACGGTCTTCGCGGACGAGCGTGTCCGCAAGATTTCGTTTACGGGGTCAACCGAGGTCGGCAAACTCCTCATCCGCAATTCGGCGGCGACAGTCAAGCGGATTTCGCTGGAATTGGGCGGGAACGCGCCGTTCATCATCTTCGACGACGCCGATCTTTCGGCGGGGGTGGCGGGTGCGATGACATCGAAGTTCCGCAACGCGGGGCAGACGTGCGTGTGCGCAAACCGGATTTTCGTGCAGCGCGGCATCTACGACCAGTTCGCCGAGATGTTCGCCATGAAGACTTCGGCGATGAAGGTCGGCAACGGACTGCTCCCCGACACGCTGATCGGTCCGCTGATCGATTTGCAAGCGCGCGAGAAGATCGAGCGGCATGTCGCCGACGCGACGGCGCACGGCGCGCGCGTGATGCTCGGCGGGTCAGCGTACCCCGACAACCCGTCCGGCACGTTCTGGACGCCGACCGTCCTGATCAACGTCTCGACCGATATGCTCGTGACGCAGGAGGAAACGTTTGGTCCGGTCGCGCCGCTCATCCCGTTCGACACCGAGGAGGAGGTCGTCGCCAAAGCCAACGATACCCCGTTCGGCTTGTCGGGTTACTTCTACACGCGCGATGTCAGCCGGGTGATGCGCGTGGCGGAGAAACTTGAGTTCGGCATCATCGGTGTGAATGACCCGCTGCCCTCGACCGCGCAAGCGCCCTTCGGCGGCGTCAAGCAGAGCGGACTCGGTCGCGAGGGCGGTTCGGTCGGCATTGACGAGTATCTTGAAGTGAAATACGTGTCGCTCGGTATCTGAGTCCGCTATTCGAACGAGGAGCGGTTCTTGAAATACCAGATCGTCGCCTCGGTGCGGTTGTTCACGCCGAGCTTGGCGAAAATGCTCTTGATGTGAAAGCCCACCGTATTCCGGCTGATGACCAACTGTTCGGAGATTTCCGAGTTGGTCAAGCCGGACGCGATGCAGGACAGGACTTCAAGTTCGCGCTGCGAGAGTTCGTCTTTCTTGGCGGGGTGCTTGAACAACGGCTGAGCCGTGAGGGGGTAAACTAACTGACCCTGCGCGACCTGCCGGATCGAATCGATAATCTGGCGGAAGGGCTGCGTTTTGAAGACGTAGCCCTCCGCGCCGCCTTCAATCGCCGCGCGAATCTTGTGGATTTCCTCGCAGCCGCTCAGGATTAGCACGCGCACGTTGATCCCGCGCCGCCGGATTTCGCTTAAAATAGACAAGCCGGGGTCAGGCATGAGCAGATCGAGCACGACGACATGCACGCGCTCGGAGTCCAGCAGGCTGAACAACCCGGCGCGGTTATCGGTGGTTCCGACCACCTGAATGTCGCCGGTCTGGCTGAGCAGCAGGGCTAGACCTTCCATAAATACCGGGTGGTCGTCGATCAGGGCGACGTTCACTTTTTCAGCCATAAAAGATACTTAATAGTTTTCCCCTACACGTTTGGGTGGGTATGGCGCTACCCGAATGTGGGTTGAAGCTGTCTGGGTCTCATCTTATGCTGTTTGCAAGAGAGACTGTAGTTACGTACCATCAATATATCTTACACTAGGCGCGAACGCTACCGGAGGTTGTCACCGGGCGAACGTGACGTTTGTTTTAGAGTTATTCGGGAAACAACAAATATGGATTGGCAGGCGCACAACGCCACCCTCTTGAAGATTTGGGGCGACGCCCAGACACAGATGTTCGATGCGTGGGGGCGAATCGCGCAGCAAGCTCAAGCTCCCTTCAACCGCAATCAATCCCCCTTCGGTTCAGCCATGCTCGATGCCTCGACGGATGCCATCCGGCAGGGGATACGCGCGATGTCGTTTGACGCCGATCCCACCGCGCGCGAAGCCGCCGAAAAGCTGTTCATCAGCCAGACGAGCGTCATCCGCCTGCTCGAAATTACGCTGCGCATCTGGGGCAGTCTGCTGCCCGTGCTGCAAGCGGGCGGCGACTGGAACTATGCCCTGCGCGAACAGATGAACTGGGTCAAGACGCAGACGCTGCAAGCCGCTACACAGGGATTGCACACATCGGGCACGTATCAACAGTTGTGGACGGCGTTTCTCGAAGAGAGCCAGACCTTCGGCAAGCCATGGTTGGAGGATGTCGATAAGGCGGGGCAGTACAGCGGTGCGGTGGGCGAAACCGCATGGGAAGCCTACCAGAAGACCTTCGGGGAATTAGTCACGCTGCCGACGACGGA
>JACSRG010000266.1 GCA_014879865.1 Anaerolinea sp. | reverse complement strand
GGCGGCGCGGGCGTGCCATCGTCGAGCCGCCCGGTGAGCAGCGTACTCAGTGCCAACCCGCCGATCACGATCCCGACGGCGATCCATGTACGCAGCGCCGGGCGTTCGCCGTCGATCACGCGCTGGAGTCCCCGTGCCGCCAGCAGCGCCGATCCGAGTGCGAACAGCGCCAGCCAGCGCGCCGGGACGCGGAACAGGTTGAACCCCGGCAAGCCCGCCAGCAGCCAGTACAGTGGGTTGAACGCCCCGAACGCCAGAAATAACCCCAGCACCGTAAGGACGAAATAAGGATTGAACCGCAGAGAACGCAAAGAACGCAGAGAAAAAGATGAGATACTTGCTCTTCTCTCTGCGCTCTCCGCGTTCTCTGCGGTTAACGTGATCTTTTCAGCTTCTTCCTCTGTGTTCTCCGTGTTCTCTGTGGTTGAACTTCTTTTTCTCTCTACCCCGAAGATCGCCAACCCCAAGCCGATCACGCCGATGTAGCCGATGTACTCGCTGAAGATCATGCCGTCATACGACGGGAGTAAGCCGCGTCCGGCGATGAACGGGCTGAGCGAGAAGGCGGTCGCCTGATTCAGGTTGAAGCCGCCGCGCCGGTTCGATACGCCCATCAGTTCGAGCGTTGGGAGCAACTGCGGCAGCGTCACGATCAGCGCGATCCCGCCGCCGACCGCCAGCAGTGCCAGCCCGCGCAGCGGTTTGGTCAGCAGGGCGTACACGCCGAGCGCGACCAGCGCCATGAACATGGTCTGCGTGTGCCCGGTGAAGAACGTGAGCGCCAGCGCCAGCGCGAGGACGAGTCCACGCGGGAAGGGGCGGTTTACTGCCCAATCGAAGATCAGCAGGAGCATGGGCAGCCATGCGAGTCCTTGCAGTTGGTTGATCTGTTCGCCGTGCGCGCCGAGGTAGCCGCCGAAGGCGAAGATCGCCGCCGCGCCGAGCGCCGCGATCCGCGAGACGCGCAGTGTGCGCCGCGCCAGCGCGAATGTCCCGATGCCCGCCCACGCGACATGCAGCAGCAGGCTCACGCGGATTCCGTCCGGCGGGGAAAGCGGCGCGACGACCCAGTTCGGCGGGTAGAACGTGCCGATCTGCGGGTTGGCGAGCAGCGGCGCGCCCATGAACAGGTCAGGTGTCCATAAGGGGAGTTCGCCGCGCAGCAGCGCCGCCGACCGTGCCGCCCAGTACGGGTAGTGGTAGGCGTAGGTGTCGCCGCGCGCCAGAATGTTGTCGCTGAACGCCAGCGGGTAGAAGAAAATCAGCGTTAAAGCGAGAATGAAAAAGATGTGAACCGCAGAGGGCGCGAAGAACGCAGAGAAAAGATGAAGAAGTCCTTTGCGTTCTCTGCGTTCTCTGCGGTTAATCTGTGTTTGCACGATGAGCGGCTATTCGGCGCGGTGAGAATCCGACTCGGTGGACTTTTCTCCCGGTGCCGGTGGGATATAGTGTTCCTCGTGTTCATGCTTTTCTTGCAGCACGATGTACATCACCCCGATGATGCTGGCGGCGGCGATGACGATGAGCATAATTCCGACCAGATTGCCCATGCTCAAATCCTTTCTCAATTCTCGAAGTCGCTGCTATTGTACACGATTTGGCGCGTTAGGAATGACACTTGACGCTCAATATTTCTATTGCATTTTTCACCTGTAACATGCTTGCGATTCTGCGCGGACTTCGTTACAATTAAATTGCTATTTGTGTAAATTGGAACAAGTCGATCACACTTCTGGCAGCCGCGCGGTAGGGCTGCTCTGTGTTTGCAGTCCCGCATTTTTCAGGAACGGATGTGCGCTCAATGAATCTAAGTAATTCCACTCGCAACGGCAGCTCGATCAGCATCATCTGGATCATTGTTGGTGGGCTTGCCATCATTTTCGGTGGGCTGCTGATTGGCACGGTTGTGCCGTTCATCCTGCCGATTGAAGGATCAGCGGAGGCGCAGCAGGTCGATGGACTGTTCCGCTTCATGCTGGTGATCGGCGGGGCGATTTTCCTGCTCGTCAACGGCGTGCTGGTCTACTCGATCATCCGTTTTCGCGCCCGCACCAACGATTACGCCGACGGTCCGCCGATTCAAGGCAACACCACGCTTGAACTCGTCTGGACGCTGATCCCGGCGATCATCGTCACGGTGCTGACGATCTACGCCTATTCGGTCTGGGTGAACATTCAATCCGAAAAGCCGAACGAGCAGGAAGTCGATGTCACGGGGCAGCGCTTTGCGTGGACGTTTACCTACACCGTCACCGAAAACGAACTGGCAGACCTCGGCGTCACCCGTGACCAACTGCCGGAAGAAGTCAACGCCGTGTTCGCCAGCGAAGGCGGCGCGGTCAACTTCAACTCGCTGCAACTGCATACGTGGGTGGGGCAGCCCGTCCATGTTTCGCTGCACACCGAGGATGTCAACCACGCTTTCTGGATTCCGGGGATGCGCATCAAGCAGGACTTGCTGGCGGGGCGCGTGACCGACATCCGCTTCACGCCGATTGAGCCGGGCGTGTATCGCATCGTCTGCGCAGAATTGTGCGGCAGCGGTCACGGCAACATGGCGGGCGAAGTGGACGAACGCGGCAACCTGACCGGCGCGTGGCTCATCGTGCACCCCGACGAAGAGACGTTCGTGCAGGAATTCTATAAGCCCGAAGCGCAAAACGTCCTGTTCCCGCCGGAAGACCCGGTCGAGCGCGGTCGGCAGATTCTCGCCAGCGGCGCGTATCCGTGCTCCGGCTGCCATGTGCTGACGGAACTCTCGTGGGCGGGCGTGCAAGCGCCGAATCTCGACAGTATTGGCACTCGCGCGGAGACGCGTGTCGCGGGCTTGTCGGCAAGCGACTATCTCCACCAGTCGATCCGCGAGCCGTATGCCTACATCGTCCCCGGCTATCAGAACATCATGCCGGTGTTCAGCAATGATCCGAATGAACCAAACACGCAGTACATGCCCGACAGCGACCTTGAAGCGATTGTGGCGTATCTGCTGACTTTGCAGGGCGGGTAAAACGCACGCCTTGACCCTACATTGTAATCAACCGTAATTACTGGCAGGACAATTAGGAGAACTGGTATGGCAACCATCACCCGACCCTTACCCGGCGCAGCGCCGGTCAACGTGCCGCGCCCACGCCTGAACGAGTATCTGCGCTGGAGCGTCGATCACAAGATCATCGGCGTCCAGTACATGGCAACGGCGCTCTTTTTCTTCATCGTCGGCGGCGCGCTGGCGATGCTCATCCGCTGGGAACTGCTCACCCCGACGCTCGACCTGATGGCGGACGGCACAGAGTACAACCGGTTGTTCACCATGCACGCCACTTTCATGATCTTCCTGTGGATCATCCCGATGATGGCGGGCTTCGGCAATTACCTCGTGCCGCTCATGCTCGGCGCGAAAGATATGGCGTTCCCGTGGTTGAACGCTTTTGCCTTCTGGCTGATCCCCCCGGCGGGTATTCTGTTCTTCCTCGGTTATTTCGCCGGTCAGGCAGAAGCCGGTTGGACGAGCTATCCGCCGCTCTCGACGTTGTTCAGCGGTGATGGGCAGACGCTCTGGGCGCTGGCAATTCACCTGCTCGGCATTTCGTCGATCCTCGGCGCGATCAACTTCATCGTGACCGTCAAGAACATGCGCCCCGAAGGTATGGGTTACTTCCAGATGCCGCTGTTCGTCTGGGCGATCCTCGCCACGTCGATCATCATCGTCATGGCGACTCCCTTCCTCGCGGGCGGTCTGACGCTGCTGATCCTCGACCGCGTCGCCGGGACGCAGTTCTTCAACCCCGGCGCGGGCGGCGATACGCTGCTCTGGCAAAACGTCTTCTGGTTCTACAGCCACCCTGCCGTGTATATCATGGTGCTGCCGGGCTTCGGCATCCTCTCCGAGGTGCTCTCGGTGCATTCGCGCAAGCCGATCTTCGGCTACCGCGCCATCGCGCTGTCGAGTATGGCGATTGCCCTCGTCGGCTTCACCGTGTGGGCGCATCATATGTTCACCAGCCTTCAGCCGGAACTGCGTATCCCCTTCATGATCACGTCGATGATCATCGCCGTGCCGACGGGCATCAAGGTCTTTAGCTGGTTGGGCACGATCTGGGGCGGCAAGATTCGCTTCACCTCCGCGATGCTGTTCGCGCTCGGCTTCCTGTCGATGTTCGTCATCGGCGGTATCAGCGGCGTGATGCTGGCGGCTGTCCCGTGGAACATCCATGTCCACGATACCTACTTCGTCGTCAGCCACCTGCACTTCGTGCTGTTCGGCGGTTCGGTCTTTGCGATCTACGCGGGCTTGTATCACTGGTTCCCGAAGATGAGCGGGCGTATGCTGGATGAACGCCTCGGCAAAATCCACTTCTGGGCGACTTACGTCGGCTTCTTCTTCACCTTCTTCCCGCAGCACATCCTCGGCATGATGGGGATGCCGCGCCGTGTCGCCGTCTACGCGCCCGAATTTCAGGGGTTGAACGTGGTCGTCAGCCTCGCGGCGTTCCTGCTCGGCGTTTCGACCTTCGTCCTGCTGGCAAACATGCTGATCGCCGTGAATCGCGGTCGCCGTGCCGGTGCGAACCCGTGGCGCGCGCTGACGCTCGAATGGGCAACCACCTCGCCGCCGCCCGCGCACAACTTCGTCGGCGACCCCGTCCCGTTCAAGAACCCGTATGGTTACGGCACTGCCGCCAGCCACGCGTACTTGGAAGCGATTGACCAGCGCTACGGCGTCTCGGCTGAGCCGGACGAAACGGTCACGTCGGTGCTGCCGCAAGGCGCGCCGAGCGGGGATTAAGCAATACAGTAGAAAGTTACGAGTTGAAAGTTGAAAGTAGCGCTGCTGGACTGCACTTACTTTGAACTTTCAACTTTTAACTTCTCTTACTCGGTACTGGATTTGAGGTTTATTGGCAATGGCGAATCAAACGTTAGCGGAACAGGGCTTGACGCGGGCAGAACGGCAGGCGTTAGCCAATAAGCGCACGGCGGTGACCGTGTTCCAAGTCTCATGGATCATGGTGTTCGTGTGCTTGGTGGTGGTCAATTTGCAGGTGCGGAGCAATTATCCGACGTGGCCGCCCGAAGGCGTCACCGCGCTGGATCGCGTGCTGCCGACGCTGGCGACCGTCGGGCTGCTGGTGAGCGCGTTCCTTGCCAGTCGCGGCTTGACGGCACTGCGCGCGGATCGGCGCGGGACGTTTATGTCCAACTGGCGCGGCGCGATCCTGCTCGGCGTGGGCTTCATCGCCATCATGGCGTTCGAGTGGGTGACGGTCGAATTCAGCGGGCAGTACAGCAATGTCTTTCGCGTCATGACCGCCTACCATGCGATCCATGCGCTCGTGATCGGCTACTTGATGGTCAACGCGCTGAACAAAGCCCGCGCGGGCGCGTACACGGCGGTTGATAACTGGGATGTGGAAGGCGCGGCGAAATTGTGGTATTTTGTCGTCGTCGCATGGATACTATTCTACGTTGTGCTGTATGTGATTTGAGTTGAAAGTACAAAGTTAAAAGTTGAAAGTGGAAGGACAAGACTTTTACTTTTAACTTTCAACTTTTACCTTTTAACTGCTTTTTCGTGAAGGGAAGTCGATCTATGCAACCTGGTCTGACCCGCGCGATTCCGATGGCGATTATCGGCTTTTTGCTGGCGTCGCTGGTGGTGATCGGTCTGCGCGCCTTACAACAACTCGAACCCCTCTGGGCACCGGGACCCGGTTTTGTGCTGTCGGCGTTCGTGTCGGCGGGGTTTTTCGTGTGGGGGATGGGCGCGTTTGATCCCAAGATGAGCGTTCACGGGGAACACGCCGAAGAAGAACATCACGAGGAAGAAGCGCCGAAACCCGCTGCGCTGCTCACCGGGCAGATCTGGACGGTGCTGACGCTGCTGATCGTCGCCCTCGTGCCGCTGATGCTGTTCGCCGCGTTCGGCGGGTTGAACCTGACGACCACGCGCGATGCGCTTGCATCGACGACGGCGGTCGGCTACTTCCCGGTCGAGCTGTTCGGGCGCGAACTCTTGATCAGCGAACTGGTCGTGTTCGTGGCATTCGTGCTCGTCATGATCGTCTCGCTGGCATTGGCGGCGGGCGCGTTCGGGTGGCTGATGACGTACCTCTCCCGCTCGATTGCCGAGGTCAAAGCTGCCCCGAATGCGCCATTAAGCGCAGCGACCCCCGGCGGCGCGGTCGTGGTCGAATCGGGGCGCACCAGCGCGCCGATCAACCTGACGACGATCCTCAATTTCGTCGTCACGGCGGCGATCCTCACCGTCATCTCGTACTTCATGCTGATCGGGTTGGCGCTGGTGACGGTCTTCATGCTGTCCGGGCAGTCGCTCCCGGAAGTTGCCGAGTCGTCGGGGACGCTGCTGTGGCTCGTCTCCGCGCTGTTCGCCGTGCTGCTGGCGTACTGGTTGGTCATCACGCGGCAGCGGACACTGGCGGTCTTCCTGATCGTCTTCTTCCTGCTCTACAACCTGTTCTACTTCGTGTTGATCGGCTTGGCGCTGCCCGCCTTCGTTGCGCCCAACGCGACGATCATCGGGCTGCCGATGGCGGAAGCGGTCAACGTGGCGCTGTCGCTGGTCAACGCGCTGATCTTCGCCTTCTTGCTCGTGCGCCCCAGCTTGCTGCTGCTCGTCGTCGGGCGCGTCGCCGGATGGGTGGCACGTCTGCTGCGCCGTATTCCTGTTCTGTTCCAGAGGTAATCTATGACCGACATGAGTGAAGCGCAAGCTCGAATCGACCATCCGCAGGCGCACACGCCGACTCAGGCGGAAGCCAAGCACATCGACAACATGAAGTTCGCGATGTGGCTGTTCCTTGCCTCAGAAGTCGTGCTCTTCGCCGTCTTGATCGCCGGTTTCGTCCTGTTCCGCGTCAACCACCCGGAGCGCGTCAAAGAGGTGCATGAGGCGGCAGGGATTCTGCTCGTCAGCTTGAACACCTTCCTGCTGCTCTCCAGCAGTTGGACGATGGTCATGGGGCTGCGCGCGATCCAGAACAACGAACAGGCGGCGCTCGTCCGCTGGATCAGCCTGACGGCGCTGCTCGGCGCGGTGTTCGTCTTCCTCCAGTTCATCGAGTACACCACGCTTTCGGCGGAAGGTATCACCATCTACGACGATCTGTTCGGGATGCGCTTCTACGCCCCGACCGCACTGCACGGCGCGCACGTCATCGCCGGGGTGCTGTGGGCGCTGTGGGTTATCCGGCGCGGCGCACAGGGCGTCTACAACAACGGTAAATATTTGGGCGTCGAGATTTTCGGCTTGTATTGGCACTTCGTGGACGTGGTGTGGATCGTCCTGTTCACGCTGATTTATCTGGTATAAGGGGAAGCGCGAGAATGGCAGACGAATTCAAGCAGGAACAACCTACGCCCATCGATCCCAACAATCCGCCGGAGCCGATTGCGGAGATCGAAGACAAGACGATCCGCGAACTGCGCGCAGCGGATGTTCCCGTCGAAGCGATGCCCGAAGAAGCACAGGCGGTCGCTGCCGCCGAGTCGGATGCGGGAAAGGAAGCCCGCACCAAGATCGAGGATACGCTGGACAAGCCGATTGAGGCGCTCGAAGACGCGGTGAATCAGTTCGACCGTGCGACCGCGCCCGTTTCGCCTGCTCAGTCCCTCGCGCCGACGCACAGCCGTAACGAAACGGTGCTCTTCGGTCGGACGATCCCGCTGCCGCTGTACACGGTCGTGTTCATCACGCTGGCGGTGATCACCATCATCGAAGTCGTGATCGCGGAAATCGTGCCCGAAGGCGCGTTGAAGACCGTGCCGCTGCTCGTGCTGTCGCTCGGCAAGGCGGTCATGGTCGTGCTGTTCTACATGCATCTGCGGGAAGACAGCCGCATTTTCGCGCTGGCGCTCATCCTGCCGCTGCTGATCGCGCTCGTCTCGGCGCTCTTCCTGCTCTCCGTCCCCCTCGGTTACTAAGAAACAGCATTTAGCGGTTAGCTTTTGGCTTTTAGCTAAAGGCTAACCGCTAAGGGCTAACTGCTTCTCGATGACGCTTGAACTCACACACAAAGTTGCATTGGTGACAGGCGCGGCGCATCGCGTCGGCTTGGCGATTGCGCTCGAATTGGCGCGTGCGGGGATGCACATCGCGCTGCATTACGGCGCGTCCCCGCCGGATCAGGTCGAGGCGGCACAGGCACAGATCGCAGCGCTCGGCGTGCGCGCGATCCCGTTCCAAGCCGATCTGCGTGATGCGAACGCCATCCCCCCGTTGATCGAGGCGGTCGGCGCGGGGTTCGGGCGTTTGGATGTGCTCGTCAACAGCGCGTCGAACTTCCAGCGTACTCGCCTAGGCGAGATCTCGCTGGACGACTGGAACACGACGCTGGCGATCAATCTGACCGCGCCGATGCTGCTCACGCAAGCCGCCGCCGCGCTCATGCTCAAGCATGATCCCCCGGGCGGGGTGATCGTCAACATCGGCGATAAGGGCGCGCTCGCGCCGTGGGTCGATTTCGCCGCGCATGGGGTCAGCAAGGCGGGCTTGCTCGCGCTGACCAAGCTGTCGGCGGTCAGCCTTGCGCCGCACATCCGCACCAACATGGTGATCCCCGGTCTCGTCCTCAAACCGGACGCGACGCCCGACGAACGCTGGCACAAGCTCGGCGCGGCGACGCCGATGGCGCGTCCCGGTTCAGCGGAGGATGTCGCGCGGGCGGTGGTGTATCTGGTGCGCGAGCCGTATCTCAACGGCGCGGTGATCAACGTGGACGGCGGGGAACACTTGACCTAAGCCAGTGTCCGAAAGACGATAAAACAGGACGAGGCATGCCTCGTCCTTTGACCGACAAGCCTTCAAAGCGTCGGGCGGCTGCTCCTCAATCCTTCCGATTATTAAAACTATCCCCTCTCCACGTGGTTGAAGAGGGGATTAAGCTGCACGGGGTGAGGTCAACAGGCGCGCCTACCCGCCGTTGATGCTCTCAAGCGCGATCCGCGCCGGGGTGAAATTCGGGTTGAAGGCAAGCGCCCCATTGAAGTTGTCAATCGCGCGCTGCGTTTCGCCCATGCCCAAGCGCGCCAAGCCGCCGTAGTAGAACGTCTCTTCGACGTACTGACCGCCGCCGTCGTTGAGGTTGCGCTGCGCCAGTTCGATCACGTCGTTGTAGCGCTCGACCTGCAAATACGCCTCGAACATGCCGAACTGATACCACAACATGCGCCATGGCAGCCCGCCGCCGACGTTGCGCGACTGGTCATAGGCGACCGACGCCTCGACATACATGCCCAAACCGACGAAATTCGTCCCCATGTTGAACCACGCGAACGGGTCTTCCGGGCTGGCAATCGCTTCGGCGCGCGCATCTTCGAGCGCGTTGTTCCAGTTCGTCAGCTCGTCGGCGTCGTCGCCGAGCAGCGCCATGACCTCGGCTTCGCGGCGGATGTCATAGAGCACGATGTACAGGCGGTTGAACTGCCGCCAGTAGTGATTGATGTGATCGTAGGTGTAGGCGAGGTTCGGACCATCGTAGCTGTCCATCGTGGTGAGCGTCTGCGCGCCGTCGTCATAGCCGATGCTCAGCAGATAATGCCCCATCCAGCCGAGATTCTCGCCCGGCGGCTCATAGCCCGCTTCGATCATCACCGGGAAGTTGTTCGCAATCAGCGTCTTGAGCAGCGTCAGATCGCCGCCCTGCCGCAGCAGCGCGCGCGTGTTCCCCGGTAGATGATTGTTGACATACTCGACGATCTGCCATGGGCTGACATTCTTATCTTCCGAATTCGGCTTGAGCCACGTCGCGGCGGGCGATTGATCGGAGTCGTAGCCGAAATACGTCAGCCCCATCGTCAGCGTCGCGGGTCCGCAGTTGTTCCACTGCTGCCAGATGTGTTCAACCCCCGTCAGGTGATACGACGCGGGCAGCGTTGTCTGTTCGAGCGCACCCGCTTCGGGTGCCGCCGGAGGCGCTGCCGCTGCGACACCGACCATCATCAGCGCCAAGACGAGCGCTGCGAGCACGCGAAAAATCCACTCCATACCTGCCTCACTTGATGCTTAATTTTCTCTCTGCGCGTCCCATTATATAGTATGTCTGTCCGAGAATCCTCTACGGCTGACCACCGTTTGGTTTTCGCAATTCCTAGCCGAATCGCCTATACTTATGACCGCATTGAGCTTAAGGAAAACCCCATGCAGCTTGATCATTTTTTGGGCAAGCAACTAGACGATTTCACAATTCAAGAACGCATCGGGCAAGGCGGCATGGCGACAGTCTATCGCGCATATCAGCCGTCAGTGAACCGCTCAGTCGCCCTTAAGATCATTTCGCTCAATACCACGCCCGGCGAAAAAGACGAATTCCGCTCCCGGTTTGCCCAAGAAGCCAAGCTGATCGCGTCGCTGGAACACATTCACATCCTGCCGATTTACGACTACGGAATCGTCAACAACGAGGTCGCCTACTTGGCGATGCGCCTGCTGCGCGGCGGTTCGCTCGGCGACCTGCTGGTGAAAGACCCGCTTCCGCTCGACCGCGCCGCCGACATCTTCACGCAGATCGCGCGCGGGCTGGCATACGCGCACAGCAAGGGCGTTATCCACCGCGACCTCAAGCCGAGCAATATCCTGCTGGACGATGCGGGCAACGCCTACCTGACCGATTTCGGCTTGGCGAAGCTGATGGAAGGCGATCAGCAGTTGACGCGTACCGGCAACATCGTCGGTACGCCGATCTACATGTCGCCGGAACAGCTTCGCGGCGATCCGATTGATCACCGCTCCGATATTTACAGCATGGGCGGCGTGCTCTATCACATGCTCGTCGGACATCCCCCGTTCGAAGCTTCCGAGACGAACATGGTGTCGGTCATCTACCAGCATCTCGAAAAACAACCGACGCCGCTTTCGCAGTTGAACCCGAATATCCCGCTTGCCGTCGAGGCGGTGGTGCTGCGCGCCCTGAGCAAAGACGCGAGTGATCGCTTCGACAATGCGGGCGAAATGGCGGACGCGCTTAATCTGGCATTGGGGCGCAAGTTGAGCACGTCGAGCTTCCCGGCGGTGCGCGTCGATCAACCGACGACGCGCGTGCAGCGCCGACTCCATGCCGCCCGCCGCCGCACCCTGTTGATCGCCGTGCTGCTCCTGCTGGCGCTGGTCGTCGTCACCGGGGCGATTTTGCTGGCGACTAACGGGCAAGGCACGTTCACACCGCGAACGGCAGTCGTGCTGGATGGCGAACAAGGTTCGTCCAGCGATGCCGTGCCGACCAACGACGAGATCGCGGCGGCGCGCGCCCGTCTGGGCAGCAGCGGTTTTATCGCCTATGTGACGTGCAACCAGACGAGCCAGTATCACGCCGCGCAAGCGCGTGAAATCGTGGACTTCGCGCGCTCGTACCAGATCAGTGCGCGTATCTACGACAGCAATACCGACCGCTATAACCAGCTCACGCAGATCGAGCGGGCGCGTGCCGACGGCGCGCGGGGCTTGATCATCTGCCCGCTGGACGAAGAACTGCTGCGCGATCCGCTGACCTCGGCACAGTCGGCGAACATCCCTATCGTCTTCATGTCCGCGTCAACTGATGGTCGTAACTACGGCGGGGTGTTTCTGGCAGGGGATGATTACCTGATGGGCGTCGAAGCTGGACGCGCCGCCGGACGGATCATCCGCTCCGAAATGGGCGGGCGCGCGAACGTCATCATCCTCGATTATCCCGATCTGCCGCACATCGTCGCCCGTGCCAACGGGATGCAGGACGGCATGATGGAAGTTGCCCCCAACGCGCGCGTGCTTGGACGCTATCTCGGCGCGACCCGGCAGTTCGGCGCGCAGTCGGTCGAAGACCTGCTCGAAGCCGGTGTCGAATTCGACGTGATCCTCAGCATCAACGACGCCGGGTCGTATGGCGCGATTGACGCGCTTCAAGCGCACAACGTCGATCCGTCGGCGGTCATCATCAGCAGCGTGGATGCCGAGGCGCTGGCGCGCGAGTACATTCAGGATGGCTACTTCATCCGCGCGTCCGTCGATGTCGGGCGCGAGTTGTTCTCGCAGACCGCCGTCGATACGATGGTCAAGCTGCTGGCAGGTTCGACTCTGCCGGAGACCTTCCTCGTTCCGCCCGGACAAGTGGTCACCAGCGAAACTCTGACGGAAGAAAATAATTAACTCTTAGGAGTCCTCAGTAATGTAAGTCTTCACTCGTGTTGAAGCGACTTGCGAGTATAATCGCGATCAGTTGCCACACCGAGGGGGTAGTGCCATGCCGACGAATTGGTCAGGCAGGCAGCTTGGGGATTTCGTCATCGAAGAGCGCATCGCGCGGGGCGGGATGTCTACCATCTACCGTGCGCGACAGGTCTCGGTAAATCGCTTTGTAGCCATCAAAATCATCGATCTTGGTGACGACATCCTTGACCGCGAGCAGTTTCGTCCTGCTTTCGAGCAAGAAGCTGCCACTGCTGCTGCGCTTGAACATATGCATATCCTGCCGGTCTACGGGTTCGGCATGGTCGAGGAGAGCTACGCCTATATCGCCATGCGCCTGCTCACCGGCGGGTCGCTGGCGGATTGGACTGCTGCTGCCCCGGCGAAGATTGCCGAAATCCTGTTCGAGGTCGCGCAGGCGCTCGATTACGCGCATCGCAAGGGCGTCATGCACGGCGATCTCAAGCCGAGCAACATCCTGCTCGACGAGGCGGGCAACCCGTACCTGAGCGATTTCAGCGTCTCACAGGTGATCAGTGCATCGGTCGATGTCGGGCGCAGCGTGTCGATGAACTTGCTGCCGCTCTATCAAGCGCCGGAACTCGTGCGTGGCGAAGCGGGTGACCTCCGTGCCGACATTTACAGCCTCGGCGCGGTGCTGTATTTCCTGCTGACCGGGCAGCCTCCGTTCCAGATGGACGAGTCGGGCTTGAGCGGTCTGGTGTATCGCCTGCTCGAACAAGACCCCGCTCCGCCGAGCACGATCAACGGCGACTTGCCCAGCGCGCTCGACGGGGTCGTTATGCGGGCGCTGCGTAAAGCTCCCGGTGATCGCTATACGACCGCCGCCGAACTGGCAGCGGCGTTCAACACCGCGATTGGCAGGGTGACTGCCGAATGGCGGTTGCCCGCCGCCAATCTGCCGCCGCCGCGCAGTTACACGCGGCGCGCATGGTACTTACCCGCCGCCGTCTTGATCGTCACGCTGGTGCTCGGCGTGGTGCTGCTGGCGCGGTCTCAGGCAAATTCGCCAGCCACCCCACCCCCCATCGTGCAAGCGGGGGTTCGGGCGGGAATCCATGATGTGCAGCCTTCCCCACAGGAGATCGAACTGGCGCGCGCGCGGTTGGGCGAAGACGGCTTCATCGCCTACTTGAACTGCGCGCTGAACAACGTCGCCGAGGCAGCGTGGTCGCGCCGCGTGCGCGAACGGGCGGATCAACTCGGTCTCAACTTACAGGTCTACGACGCGGAGAACGACGAATATCTCCAGCTTGCCCAGATCGAGCGGGCGCGGGCAGAAGGCGCGCAGGCGCTCATCATCTGCCCCACCGGGACGACGAGCATGGTCACGGCGGCAGACGAACTGCAAGCCGCGAACATCCCGCTGGTGTGGGTGACGCTGTTCGATACCGATTACGGGGTCAAGCTCGATTCGGACAACTACGCCATCGGCGAACGCGTCGGTCGGTATACCGGCGAACTGCTCAATGCCGAAAACGGCGGGCAGGGAAACGTGATCATCATCAGCCGCAGCCCGTTCCCTGCATCGCAAATCCGTGCCAACGGCATGATCGATGGGCTGGCTGCCGTCGCGCCGGGCACAACCATTGTGCAAGAATTCGCCGCCGGGGCGCAAAGCGTGCGCGAGATCGCCGCCGCCGCCGTCGCCGGATTGCTCGAACAGGGGACAGTGCCGGACGCGATCATGTGCATCAATGATGCCTGCGCTTACGGCGCGATTGACTCGCTCACGCAGGCAGGGGTTGATCCGGGCGATGTGATCATCGTCAGCGTGGGGGCTGAGCCGGGCGCGCTCGATCTGATTCGCGCCGGGACGTACCTGCGCGGCACGGTCGCGATTAACTGGGACGAAAGCTCCGCGCTCATGCTCCACGCGCTGATCAAGATGCTGGCGGGCAGCCCGATCCCCGAATTTTTGACCTATTCCCCCGGTCTGCTGCTCACGCGCGACAATGTCGATAACTACAGCGAAGAATAAGAGCCTCAATTCATATTTCACGAATCCTTTACCTTTCCTTATTACAGGTCTGCGCTATACTCGTAATTGAGTTTTCGCTTCGGTGATAGGGGGCTGACCGGCGCACAGACTATGCTTTCGGGTTCGTGGACAGATCGACGCGTAGGTGATTTCGAGATCAAGGAACGCATTGGGCGGGGCGCGAGTGCAGCGGTCTACCGGGCACAACAAGTCTCCGTAAATCGCAGTGTGGCATTGAAAATCATCGATCTTGCCGGTGAAGAGACTGTACTAACCCTCGAACGGTTTGAGCAAGAAGCGCACGTCATCGCCTCACTGGAACACCTCCACATCGTCCCCATCTACGATTACGGCGTGCTGGAAGATCAATATGCGTACTTTGCCGCGCGCTTGATGACCCGCTCGCTGGAGGAAGAACTGCGGGCGGGGGTGCTGTCGTTGAATCGCGCGGCACGCATCATCTCGCAGATCGCCGGAGCGCTCAAACACGCGCATCAGCACGGCGTCATCCATCGTGACATCAAACCGAGCAACATCCTGCTGGACGACCTCGACAATGCCTACCTGAGCGATTTCGGCTTGGCGTTCCGCTTGAACCCGGAACAGAGCAACGCGGACGCAGCATTCGGCTTGATCGGCACGCCGAGCTATATCGCGCCCGAAATTTTGGACGGCAAGCCCGCCGACGAACGCTCCGACGTATACAGCTTCGGCGTGGTGATGTACCACATGCTCACCGGGCGTGTCCCTTTCGAATCGACCAGCGGCATGAATATCGCCAGCATTTTCTACAAGCACGCGCAGCAAGCGCCGCAGCCCCCGACGGAATTGAATCCGGCGCTGCCTGCGGACATCGAAGCTGTGATCCTGCGTGCGCTGGCGAAAGCCCCGGACTCACGTTATCCCAGTATCGACGCACTCGCCAGCGCGTTCTTCAACGCACTGGAAGCCTACAACGCGCCGCTGCACGGCGCGGTCACGCTGCTGCGCCGACCCACGCCGCGCATTCGCACCATCAAGCGGATGCATTTTATCGCCGGGGCAATCAGCGCTGTGCTGCTAGCGGCAATCGGGGTGTGGGCGATCAGGATGCCCGATGCAGTGGTCGTCACTACGACCGTCGAAAGCGCGCGTGGCGCGATCAGCTTGAGTGCGGACGAACTTGCGGCGGCGCAAACAGCGCTCGGCACAGAAGGATTCGTCGCCTATTTCGTGTGCGATGCCGACGAACAGGCGGCGGAAGCGGCGGCGGTCGGGACGATTGCGAACGAATTGAACGTCCCACTGCGGATCTACAACAGCAACAATGACGCCTATCTACAGGTGACTCAGGTCGAAAATGCGCGGACGGAAGGTGCGAATGCGGTGATTCTGTGTCCGGTCGCCGCCGACATGGCGGGGTCGATTGCCGATTCGCTCGCCGCCGCCGCGATCCCGCTGATCCTCACCAGCCCAATCGATCATAGTTACGGAATCAGGCTCGACTTCAACAACTACGAGGTTGGGCTGCAAATCGGCAGGTACGCGGGGCGCTTGCTCCAAACCGACCTCAACGGCGCGGGGCGCGTGGTGCTGCTTGGCGCGGCGGGGCTGCCTGCCAGCGATAACCGCGTGCGTGGGATGCGTGCCGGTCTCGCGCAGGTCGCGCCGCAAGCGCCGATCATCGGCGAGTGGCGCGGGCTGTCGCAGGAGGATGCTTATGAATCAGTGCGCACGTTGATCGAGGAGGGGACGCGCTTTGACGCCATTCTCAGCATCGACGCCGCTTCGACACTCGGCGCGATAGATGCCCTCGAAGAAGCCGGGATGGAACGGGACGATGTGTTCATCGTGTGCGCGCTTGGCAATGACCGCGTGTTGAGCTATCTGGAATCCGGTTACTATGTGCGCGGCGCGCTGGTGCGCAACGTGGAAGGCGGCGCGCGTTTGATGCTGTATGCCGCCCTCAAGTCACTCGCCGGAACCACGCTCCCGACGACGCTCATCTACCAGCCCGGCGAAATGCTCGCGCGCGAAGGCAGCGGGCACGCCATCACCATTGCCAACAGTTTTCGTCCTCCGCGCTGAAATTCAGTGAATCATGAAACTGTAGATATTGCGCCCAGTTCCCTTCACCCCCGCCCCCTGACAGGGGTAGGTATTTAACGCAAGCCCACTGCAACGAGAACCCCCTTCCCAACCTTCCCCCGAATTCGGGGGGTGCAAGCAGACGCGCCTCTTCGGAAACAAGTCTGCACGGCAAGAGAGCCGCAGTCTCCCCTCCCGTCCAAGCGAAGCTTGGCATTCGGG
>JACSRG010000824.1 GCA_014879865.1 Anaerolinea sp. | reverse complement strand
AAGGTTTTGATGTACGCCAGCGTGAGCATGATCTGCTCGTCGGTAAGCTGCTCACCGAAGGCGGGCATCGGATACCAGTTAGTCGGGTCGGTAAGGCTTATCCCGCCGTTGCGCACATACTCGACCAACATTGAGTCGCCGTGATGCCATGTATGACCGTTTCCGTTGTGCGGCGGCGCGCCAAACCGCCCGGTCGCGTCGCGCTCGGTCGGGGCATCTGGAAACTGCCCTTCGCCATTCGCCCCATGACAGGAAGCACAGTATTGTGCATAAAGCTGCTGCCCCTGTGCGATCTGCTCGGCATTAAATGTCGTGCCACTAACGACAATCGCGGTGGGTGTGCTGGAACAGCCGACAAACAACAGCCCCAGCAGCAGCATCAAACCCAGTTTCGCCATATCAACGTCATCCTCATCTCTTTATGGACGCTCATGCCAGATCGTCTTGATGTAGGCGATGATCCGGGCAATCTGTTCGTCGGACAATTGATCGCCAAACGCAGGCATCGGATAGTACAGTTCCGGGTTTCGCAAACTGACACCACCGTTTCGCACATACGCGATCAACCAGTCGTCCGGGTGGTGCGAGGTATGCCCGTATCCGTTGTGCGGCGGTGCGCCAAACCGCCCGGTCTCGTCTGGCAGCAGCGGAAAATCCGGGAACTGCCCTTCGCCACTTGCACCGTGACAGGACGCGCAATACTGCCCGTAAAGCTGTCGCCCCTGTGCGATCTCTGCCTCGTCAAACACCACACCGCTGACGGTGATGGTGGCGTTCTGGCTTCCGCATCCCACCAGCAGCACGCTCAGCAGCCCTACCAAAAGGGAGGCTCTCAGCCTCATGAACCGCTCTCGGACATTAACAAGTCGCGCCCGCTGTCCGTCCACGCATTCATCCCACCGGGAACATCAACGACGTTGGTGTACCCTAGTGCAACAAGGGCGCGGCTCGCCTCTTCGCTCATGCGACCGCTGCGGCAGTACAGGATAATCGGCGCGTTTCGGTCGGGCAGTGCCGCCGTCAGCGCGTCGATGTTGTTGTACGCAATTTGACCGTCCGTGTTTGGCACTTCGCCCTCGTAGGGAATATGAACGTTGATGACGGTGTAAGCATCGGGCTGGTCAAGTGCGGCTGCAAACTCGTCAAGCGTGATCGTTCTATACACCGCCTCTACTGAGGGTGTCGGCAGCACGGCAGGCGCGGTGCTGCACGCCGCCTCAACTGCTATCAGTCCGATAAATAATCCTACTGCGATGACCGTTCGCATCACGCCCTCCAGCATCCATCTGTAAATTATGCAGCGCCGCTGAGCGAAACGGCATACGCCATTTGGCGGGGTGGAAGGGATAAAAAGATAGGCAATTCAGCGCCTTTTCAGTTTGCTGAGGAACGTTAGGCTTGAACAAGTTCACCGCGTAGTTCCAGATCGTCATTCTCAGGAATAGACATAGATGTGATGTCGCAACCTACCGTCCCCGTAAAGAGTCAGCGAAGCTCGCGTGTCACGTGGCTGATCGTTGTGGCGATCACGCTGCTTGCCCTGTGGTTCATCTACAGCGCGACCCAGGCAAGCATCACCACTGCAACGAACTCGACTGCACCGAGCATGGACGGTACCGCCACCACATCGATGCCACAGAGTATGCCGGGAATGAATCACTGAGTTCGGTTCAGTACGTTCATACGTTCAGATGAGGAGTAGAGTATGAAAACGTTCCGTATCATCATGAGTGTCGTGGTCTTCGCGTTTGCAGCCTTCGCGCTGCCTGTCATGGCAGATGCACCGGTTGATGGGCGTATCGGTCGCGCCGAACTGCGCTATATGGAAGGTATGATCGACCATCATCAGATGGCAATCGACATGGCGAATGATTGCCTTGCCCGTACCGATATTTCCGATGCCCTCCGTGTTGAATGCCAGGCAGTGGTCGATGCCCAGCAGCCTGAAATCGAACAGATGCAGGCATGGCTGCTCGCATGGTATAACGTGCAGTATGCGCCCATGTCCATGATGGATATGATGGGGATGATGGGTGATGGCATGGCAGGGATGGATCACAGCGGAATGGACATGAGCGGAATGCCCGCCACCGACCCCGCCATGATGATGGGCATGATGGCGGGCTTCAACCGTCTGGAAGGCATGGACTATGAAACGGCGTGGCTGGAATCGATGATCGATCACCACGATGACGCAATTCATATGTCTGAGCGCCTGCTGGAACGTGATGCCGACAGCGCAGGTCATGCCGAACTGCGCGACCTGGCACAGGCGATCATCGACGCACAGAGCGAAGAAATCACGCGCTACGAGTCGATGCTGACCGAGATGAGTGCCGGGTAATTTTATGCAGGGCGGGCGTGTGATGATGCGTTCGCCCATTTTCCGTCTGGCAGTTGCTGCTGTGTCTTCGCTGCATTGCACCCTTCGACGTACCGCCTTCGTTCACGACACGAGCAGAAATGCACATTCGTTTACGGTAGGACGAGGAGAAGAAGATGCACCACGAGATGAGTACCGAGATGCAGCGCTGTATCGAGTTGTGTCAGCAGTGCCACGCGAGCTGTCTGACGACGGTAAGTCATTGTCTGGACATGGGTGGCGAACATGCGTCGCGTTCGCACATTACTATTCTGCTCGACTGCGCGGCAGCGTGTGCGCAAAGTGCCGATTTCATGCTGCGCGGTTCGGACATGCACGGGCGCGTGTGCGGCGTGTGTGCCGAAGCGTGTGAACGTTGTGCCGAGGACTGCGAACGTCTCGCCAACGGCGATCAGCACATGCTCGACTGCGCCGCGATTTGCCGCCAGTGCGCCGAGTCATGCCGTATGATGGCGACGATGACCGCCTAAGTCGCGGTTCTTGGCTTTGGCAGGTTGATACAGGGCAAGGGGACAACGGTTCTCTTGCCCTGTGTGTTGAAAACACTTTAAGATCAAAAGACTTCTGGTCGTCCTATTGTTGTGCTGAGGAAACTATGACTCCTATTCGCGTGGTGCTGGCGGATGACCATGCTGTAGTACGCAAGGGCATCCGCGAATTTTTGGAAGAAGACGGTAACATCGAGGTCGTGGCAGAAGCAGGCGACGGCGAAAAGGTCAAAGCCTGCATTCTAGAGTTCAAACCCGATGTCGCCGTGCTGGATGTCCGAATGCCCCATGC
>JACSRG010000818.1 GCA_014879865.1 Anaerolinea sp. | reverse complement strand
TTGAGCGGCGGTGAACAGCAGCGCGTCGCCATCGGGCGCTGCATCGTGCGCGATCCGCATGTCTTCCTGATGGACGAGCCGATCTCGAACCTCGACGCCAAACTGCGCGAACGCACGCGCATCGAGATCAAGAAGATGCTGCGCAAATTCGATGTGACGACGGTCTACGTCACACACGACCAGCAGGAAGCGATCTTCATGGGCGACCGGATCGCCGTGATGCGCAAGGGCAAGCTCGAACAGATCGGCAGCTACGACGAACTGTACTACACGCCCGCGAATCTGTTCGTGGCGACGTTCATCGGCACGCCGCCGATGAATATCGTCCCGCTCAAGTGCGCCGTCGATACGCTGGTACTGCAAGGCGCGACCAGCGCCGCCGTCGATCAGATCATTTGGACAGTACCGCCGGAAGTCGCGCCCGCGCTCGACGGGCGGTCACGGGTACGGATGGGCGTGCGCGCCGAGGGCTGGATCGTGGACGATCCGCATGGCGTACCGATGCCCGTGCGCTACGTCGAACGCATCCCGACCGAACAGGCGGCATTTTTACACGGGACGCTCGAAGGCGTAAACGTGACGATCCTCGTGCCGCTCGACTACCCCGAAACGCACAGCGTGCGGGTCATGCCGAAATGGGATGCTGTCTATTTCTTTGACGAAAAAGAAGAAACCGCGCTGCATACGCCGGGTGTGCCGGATTTGGATTTATTCTAGAAAGTAGTCTGCTATGGCAGTTATCCAAGTACGCAATTTGGTCAAACAATTCAACGCGCAAAAGTTCGGCGTGAAGGATGTCAGCTTCGACGTGAAGGACGGCGAATTTCTGGCGCTGGTCGGTCCGTCGGGCTGCGGCAAGACGACGACTCTGCGCTTGCTGGCAGGCTTAGAGCCGGTCTCGTCCGGCGAAATCCGCTTCGGGGATCGTCTGGTGAACGAGATTCGCCCGCGTGACCGTAACGTGGCGATGGTCTTTCAGGATTACGCCGTGTTCCCGCATTTGACCGTGTTCGAGAACATCGCCTACGGGCTGCGCGCGCGCGGTGGTTTCACGCGCTACGAGATCGACCAGCGGGTGACGAACGCGGCGAAGATGTTCCGCATCGAACCGCTGCTCAAGCGCAAGCCGCGCCAGTTGAGCGGCGGCGAACGTCAGCGCGTGGCGCTGGCGCGGGCGGTGGCGCGCGACGCCGAAGTCTACTTGTTCGACGAGCCGCTCTCGAACCTCGACGCGCAGTTACGGCATCAAGCGCGCGAAGACATCATGCTGCTGCACGAGAAGAAACCGAAGCCGACCGTCTACGTCACCCACGATCAATCCGAGGCGATGGCGCTCGGCGACCGGATCGCCGTGATGCGTTCCGGCAAGCTGGAACAGATCGGCACGGGGACGGAACTCTACAGCCAGCCGAACAGCCTGTTCGTGGCGTTCTTCATCGGCGCGCCGAGCATTAACCTGTTCGATGGCAAGCTGGTCGCCGACGGCACAGATATTTACGTCGAATGCGCGCCGTTCAAGGCGCTGCTGTCCCGTCAGATGATCCCTAAAGTCAGCGCCCATGTCGGCAAGACGGTCAAGGTGGGGGTGCGCCCGGAAGACATGCACGCCCCGAAACAAGCGCCGTTCGCTGTGACCGACGACAACACGATTCACGGCGTGCTCAACGAGATCGAGCCGAGCGCGTCGGGCTGCGTGGCATACCTTACATCGGCGCAGGGCGAACAGGATTATGTAGCAACCTTCCGCATTCGTTTACCTGCCAGCTACTTGGGCAAGGATATTCCGCTCGGCATCAACATGGAGAAAATCCACCTGTTCGACGCCGAGACGGAACGTTCGCTGCTGTACGGATGAGGCGCGGACATGCCTTTTTATGATGACACGGGCGTCGAAATCAGCGGCAAGGGCAAAAACCCGCTCTGGTCGGCGTTCAGCATCGTGGCGGATCAACTGGAGCGGCTGGTCGTGTTGAACGTCGCATGGGCGATCCAGTTGATCCCCGGTCTGGTGGCGTTCGGATGGACGGATATTCCCGCTCCCCTCCGCGCCATCCTGATCGGCTACACGCTGATCGCTTTTGCGCCCGCTACGGTCATTCTGTATGGCATGACGCGCGCCGCCGCGCACGGCGAACCGCTCTACCCGCACACGGCGCTCGATCTGCTGAAAGCGCAGGGCGTGAAAGGCTTGACCGCCTTCATGCCGCTGATCGGCGGGATCGGCGCACTGATCTTGGGGAGCAGCGTCGCCAACACGTTGATCAGCGCGCTGTGTCAGTTGGGGCTGCTGCTGGCGTTCGTGTGCGGCAATTACTGGGGGACGCTGGTCGCGGATCGCCAGTTGCACAACCCGCTCCACCTTCTGACCGAGTCGGTTCGGCTGGTGTGGCGCTTCCCGGCACAGGCGCTCGTCTTGGCGGGGGCGGTGATCATCGCGCTGGTGATCGGCACGATCTCGATTGGGGGCTTGTTCTTGATCGTCCCGGTCGTGATCGCGCTGTTACAAACACAAATGTATCGTTCCATTACCGAGAAGAAAGCTTATGGGACAACTTGAGGTCGTCAATTTGACCAAAACGCTCGGCGGGCGCAAGGTGATCGACCGCGTGAGCTTCACCGTCGAAGATGGGGAATTTTTCGTGCTGCTCGGTCCATCGGGCTGCGGCAAAAGCACGCTGCTGCGCTTGATCTGCGGGCTGGAAAGCGCCGACAGCGGCGAGATTTACAGCAGCGGCGTCAACATCACCGGGTTTTCGCCGCGTGAGCGGAATCTGGGCATGGTGTTTCAGGATTACGGCTTGTACCCGAACATGAACGTCTACCAGAACATCGCCTACGGGCTGGAAGCACGCAATGTGCCGAAGGCGGAGATCGAGAAGCGCATCCCGGCGGCGGCGGAAAAGCTCGGCTTGTCGGCGCTGCTGCGCCAGAACATCACCGAGTTGTCGGGCGGCGAACAGCAGCGCGTGGCACTGGCGCGGGCGATGGTCAAGGATGCGGATGCGTATCTGTACGATGAACCGCTCTCCAACCTTGACCCCAAACTGCGGCACAAGGCGCGCACCGACATCGTCGCCGTGCATAACCTGAAGCGCAAGCCGAGCGTGTACGTCACGCACGATCAATCGGAGGCGTTCGCGATGGCAGACCGGATCGCCATCCTGTCGAA
>JACSRG010000584.1 GCA_014879865.1 Anaerolinea sp. | reverse complement strand
GAAGAGGATCTGTGGATCGGCTACCCGGAAGAAACTAACGCGCCCTATGGACTCGCCAAGAAGATGCTGCTCGTGCAGAGTGAGGCGTATCGCCAGCAATATGGCTTTAACGCGATCTATCTGCTGCCGACCAATCTGTATGGACCGGGCGACAACTTTGACCCGAAATCGTCCCATGTTATCCCGGCACTGATTCGCAAGTTTGTCGAGGCGAAGGGGCGCGGCGATCAACAGGTAGTCGCGTGGGGGACGGGTGCTGCCACCCGCGAATTTCTTTATGTGGATGACGCAGCGGAAGGGATCGCGCTGGCGACCGAACTTTACGACAAGCCTGATCCGGTCAATATCGGCTCTGGTGACGAAATTAGCATCCGCGATTTGACGCATCTGATCGCCGAGATGATCGGTTACACGGGCGAAATTGTCTGGGATTCGACCAAACCGGACGGGCAGCCACGTCGTGGTCTCGATACCGGTCGCGCCGCCCGCGAATTCGGTTTCAAGGCGACAACGACCTTCCGCGAGGGTTTGGCGTACACGATTGCCGCCTACCAGCGCCAGTTGATGGAGGCGAAACCCGCGAATTAGGGGCTGCCCATGACCTTACCGGACCGCCCATTTGTCAGCGTGATTATGCCGGTTCGCAACGAAGCTGCGTTTATCGAACGCAGTCTTGGTGCAGTGCTGGCACAGGATTACCCAAGCGATCGCTGCGAGATCATCATTGCCGACGGTATGAGCGATGATGACACCCGCGCGATCATTCAACGTCTGCCCGGCTCGGAGCGTATTCGCATTCTCGACAACCCGCGCCGTCTGCAAGCACCCGGGCTCAATTTGGCGCTTGCAGCGGCACGAGGTGATGTCATCATCCGTGTGGATGGACACACGATCATCGCGCCGGATTACGTAACGCAGTGCGTTGGCGCGCTCCACGAAACAGGCGCGGCGAACGTTGGCGGCGCGATGGATCCGGTCGGCATCACGCCGATGGGGCAGGCGATTGCAGCGGCGGGGAAATCCCCGTTTGCCGTCCCGACTGCCTTTCACGTTAGCCAGCGGGCTCAGCCGACGGATACCGTCTACATGGGCGCGTGGCAACGTTCCATTTTCGATCAGGTCGGCGGTTTCGACGAACGTTTCGCAATCAATGAGGACTACGAACTCAATTTTCGCATTCGCCAAGCGGGCGGCACAATCTACTTTTCGCCAGACATCCGGTCGCAGTATTATGGTCGGCAAACTCTGCGCGCACTGGCAAAACAGTATTTCCGTTATGGGCAGTGGAAGGTGCAAACGCTGCGCAAACACCCTGCGTCAGTGCGACCACGTCAAGTGGTCGCACCGTTGTTTGTCGCCGCTTTGATCGGAGGGGCTGCACTCTCATTTGTTTCTCGCGTGTTCTTGATCCTCTTCGTGATGGGGATTTGCTTGTACCAGTTCCTGAATAGCGCTGCTGCTTACAAGACAACTCGTCGGGCGGGTGGGGCGTCATGGTGGCGAGTAATGCTTGTCTTCTGGACCATCCATCTCGCATGGGGGAGTGGGTTTTGGGTCGGGCTCACGCGAGAAATAGGTGCTCATCGCCAAAGTCTGCCTTGATCTTTAGCGTGCCTTTTGCTAGGATGAAAGTATTCAGTCCCATTCGTCTAGTGGCCTAGGACGTCGCCCTCTCAAGGCGAAAACACGGATTCGAATTCCGTATGGGGCATTAACCCAACCCTAGATAAACTTGAAAGCGGGAACGTGTAGTAGATCGTTCCCGCTTTTTCGTTCATCACCACCTTGGCGACGAACTGCCGGATCGCCTTTCGCGCCAGTTCGACATCCTCCCCGGTCAATGCCTGCCGGATGCCGTCAACCCACTCATTGATCTGCTGTTCGGACACCGCCGCGATAGCGTCCGGTTCGACGATCAGGTCTTCGAGATTGACGAGCTGTGCGATTAACTTGCGTTCTTCCTCTTCGCGATCTGCCAAGCGCCCTTGAATACTGCTGGAGAAGCCGGCTTTCTCAATAGCATCCAGCAGCTGGCTGATCCCCTTGCGGACTTGGTCAAGCTGTCCTTGTACTGCCTGAATGCGCGCCATTACGTCATCATTGCGCTCAGAGAGCATCTTCGCCATGCTGTCGGCAATCGGACGAAGGTTGGCGGGCTTCAAAACGTCGTTCATCAGTGCGTCGATTACCGCTTCTTCAAGGGCTTTCGCACTGATCCGCGAACTATTGCAGTAGACATTCTTGGTGTTCTTCTTGGTGGTGCACATGTAGAAATCCCAGCGCGTGCGTTTCCCTTCCTTTTCCGGCACGGTGTCAGCGTGCATGGGGTGTTCCTCCCCGTCGACGGCATTGCAGAAGACCAGACCGCTCAGCAAGTGACGACTGCCCAAGGCGCGAGGTTCCTCGGAGGGATTGATGGGCTTCTTCATGCGTTTCGCCGCTCGAACCTCCCGCTGCTGCTGTTCCGCTTCAAATTGCTCGCGCGAAACGATGGCAGGAACGAAATCGACATACCGGTTGCCGCCGTAATCAAAGTCACCCGTATAGATGCGATTCTTGAAGAATGTCGAATAGCCACCGGGGGTTTTGAAGAGGCGAGTTGCCTCCATAATCTCCTTGATCCCCGCTCCTTCAAGACGGAGTTTCCACGCCAGCTGACACCGCTCCCAGATCTGGTTGTCGTGGTTGGGAACAGCGCGCTGCACAATATGCGTCTCGGAAGCCCCGGCACGCGTTTTGCGCTGGTTCACGCTGACCTGAATGCGTTCCGCTTTGAAGCCCATCGGCAGGACGCCGGGCATGATGCCGATGTAGCGTCCGTCATGGGTGGGCCAGTCGGGATGCAGCGGAACGCCGGATCGTTGTCCTGCAGACCGACGTGATCGGCAAGACCGCGTCGGGAGTTATCCGAGAGTTCCTCGAGGGCTTTTTCATCGTGCGACTGCTGGAGGACTTCAAACAGGGCATTGGTGGTCGGATCGCTTGTCTCGGCAGCGGACACTAAGTGGATAATCGTGATCCCCCGCAAGCGCAAATCCGATTTGATGTACGTGGTTTCGATACTATCGCGTCCGATCCGGTTCGATTTCCAGACAATTAAACCGAAGGGGTGCTTCTCCATATATTTTTTGCGTTTTTCGAGGCTGTGAATCTGCTTGAAGCGGTAACTCATCTGCT
>JACSRG010000815.1 GCA_014879865.1 Anaerolinea sp. | reverse complement strand
AGGGACTTCACCCCTTCGCCCTGAGGGAGAAGGGGACGGGGGATGAGGGCTGCAATGAGTTTGCAGACAGACCCTAGAACAAATTCGAACCGTTGGCGCGGATCACGTCACGATACCAGTAAGCCGAATCCTTGAGCGTGCGCTTTTGCGTACGGAAATCGACATGCACCAAGCCGAAACGCTGCCTCATGCCCTCCGCCCACTCGAAATTGTCCATGATCGACCAGTGGAAATAGCCGCCGAGTGCGACGCCGTCGTCGCCTGCCATGCTTAACTGCTGCAAATAGCGCTGCGTAAAGTCGATGCGCTGCGGATCGTGGACTTTACCGTCGAGCGCCACCCAATCGCTGTTGGACAGCCCGTTTTCGGTTATGTAGATCGGCAGCTTGTAGCGCTCGTAGAGGAAGCGCGGTCCCCAGCGCAGAACCTCCGGCGTGACATGCCATTGGAAGGCGGTCACCGGGTAGCCGGGATATTTGCCCTGCATCTGCGGCTTGCCATCTTCACCCGCGCTGACGTAGTCGCCCCAGTAGACATTCAGCCCGAAGAAGTCGAACGGCTGATGGATGACCGACAGGTCATCTTCCCACGTCGGCGGCAGATACTCGGCGATCTTCTCGACGCCTTTCGGATACGCGCCGAACATGATCGGGTCGCTCCACCAGTTCGTCAGCCAGAGACTCTGATCCTCGCTGGCATCAAACATGAAGTTCCGCGCCGCGTCAATATCGGCTTGGCTGCTGGTCGCAGGGATGCCCATCGTGCCGTTCGCTGCGATGCCGATCTTGGCATTTGGGACGTGCGCGCGAATCATCTGCGACGATTTGCCGTGCGACATGAGAACGTGATGCGCGATGCGGTACTTCTCGCCTTCGGCAATCTGGTCGCCGGGGGCGTGGATGCCGCTCACATAGCCAAGCATCGTGAAGACCGACGGTTCGTTGAAGGTCATCCAGTTACGGACGCGATCCCCCAAGCGGGCGACGACCACCCGCGTGTAATCGGCGAACCAATCGAAGCTAAAGCGGTTGAGCCAGCCGCCGCGATGATGCAGCGCAAGCGGTAAATCCCAGTGAAACAGCGTGACGTACGGCTGGATGTCGTTCGCCAGCAGTTCATCGATCAGCTTATCGTAAAAGTCGAGACCGGCTTGGTTGACCGTGCCCACGCCTTCGGGCATGATGCGCGACCACGAGATCGAGAGACGGTATGCTTTTAGCCCGATCTCGCGCATGAGGGCGACATCTTCTTTGTAGCGGTGATAGTGATCGCAGGCAACATCACCGGTCTCGCCGTTGTAGACTTTCCCGGCGCGGTGACTAAAGGCATCCCAGACAGACAACCCGCGTCCGTCGTCGGCATACGCCCCCTCGATCTGATAACTAGCAGCAGCAGCACCCCACACGAAACCCTTTGGAAAACTCATGGTTATCGCCTCCTTGCGGCGAACGTTCATCAAATTGATTTGACAGGACTAATTTTATGTCCTAAAATAACCCGTAGCAACACCTGAGTTGTTTTTTTAGATATAGGAAAATTTCATGAGCCAACAACCCTCTTCTAAAGGACTCTCCCGTCGTGATTTTCTGAAAGCCCTGACAGTTGGCGGCGCTGGCGCGGCGATGTTCGTCGCCGGTGTTCCGATTGCGTCTGGCGCAGCGGATACCGCTCCACGCGCGCAAGGTGCATCCGTCACGCTGCAAGTTGCGGGCAACTGGCCCTTCCCGGCTGTTCCGGCGACGCCGCCCGATGCGGGTTATACGCCGCAGCAGCAGGCGGTGATGGCGTGGCTGGAGCAGCACCCGAACGTCCGCATTGAGGGCATCGAAGCGCCGATCTGGGGCACGAGTGACCTGCGCACGTTGATCACGGGCGGCACCGCGCCCTCCTATTTCCACCCCGGCGTCCTTGCGGTGTGGACGATTGAAGGCAAGCATGTCGTATTCAATCAAGGCTTGCTGGCAGACCTCTCCAACCAGTTCAACGAATACGATCTCGAAAGCCAGCTTGCGGACTCGGTGAAAGCTGCTTCGGTCGAGTATGAAGTGGGCGACGCCAAGTTCGGGCTGCCCGAAGCCATCACCCCCGGCAACGGCATCTTCTTCCGGCGTGACATCTTCGAGGAGAAGGGTATCGAACCCCTGACCGTCGATTCAACGTGGGAAGAGATCGAGCAGAAGGCGCTGGCGCTGACCGACATGACGCGCATCGGCATGGCGACGCAGTACTGGGGCGTCGAGTGGCTGATGTCGTCTGAAGGTTTCGGCAAGGCAGGATTGTTCAACTATCTCCCCAACCCGTCGGCGGATTGGAATTGGCGTTTCGACTATACCTCTTACCCGGCGATGGTTGACACGATCAATCGCTACCGCCGCATGATCCATCAGGATCGTTCCCTCGCCTCGAACTTCGGCGACTGGGACTTACTTGGTCAATTTTACAACGGGACGGCGGCGATTGTCACGGTGCCGCTGCAATTTTTTACGGAAATCGGAGATATCGGACCCGGCGCGCTGGCGAACCAGTTGGGGCGTCCGTTGAGCGAAGTCGTCGGCGCGATCCCGCACGCACGCGGCACGAACGGGCACATCAGCCCGGAGAACCGTCCCGGCGTGAGCGTCATCAGCGTCAACCCGGATTACAGCGATCCGACCAAGAGCGCGGCAGTCAACCTGTATCAATGGATGATCCTCGGCGAAGGCTTCGAGATGCAGCGTCGGTTGGCGTTCGAGACGACCGGCAACCTCCAGCGCGTGTACTCGCCGTTCCCGTTCGTGCGCGCCGACCAGAATATCGAAGGCGTCACCGGGACACCCGCCGAGGCGTGGGGTCAGGAATACATCGACCTGATCGAGTACACGACGAACCTGACCAACGGCTACCCGATGCGCGGGTTGTCCTTCCCGCCGGAAATGGACTTGGGTCCGACGGAGTCGGCGTGGAGCGATGCAACCTCGCTGTTCCGCGACGACGCGGGCGATCTGGACGTGCTGGCGACACTGCGCTCGGCGGAAGACATCCGCAACCGCCAGACGAACAGCTTCAGCTCCGACATTCCGGACGATCAGTTCATCGCGGCGGCGCAAGCGTACTATCAGGCGAACGCCGAATTCTGGCAGGCGAAAGCGCCCGATTTCTACGAGAACACCTACCGTCCATGGTACGAGCAGGTGATCGTGCCGATCATCGG